>JAIXYF010000296.1 GCA_027490345.1 Novosphingobium sp. | reverse complement strand
TCGAACATCCTTTCGCTGACGGCGCTGGGCGCCGACGTGACGGTTTGCGCCCCGCCCGCGCTGATGCCGGCAGAAATCGCCGCGATGGGCGTGACGCCCGTCCTCGATTTCGATGCCGCGCTGGCCGGGGCCGATGTCGTGATGATGCTGCGCCTGCAGCAGGAGCGCATGTCGGGCCAGTTCATCCCCTCCCCGCGCGAATACCGCCACCTGTATGGCCTGACGCTGGACCGCTTCGCCAAGCTGCCGAGCCATGTCTTCGTGATGCATCCGGGGCCGATGAACCGGGGTATCGAGATCGACAGCCAGGTGGCCGATCACGCGGCGCGCAGTCTCATCACCCGGCAGGTGGAAAGCGGCGTCGCGATCCGCATGGCCTGCCTTGATGTGCTCACCCGCCGCGCCAGAGGGGTGCCCGGCTGGGCCATGATGGCCGAAACCGGCGAAGGAACTGTGGCATGACCCCGCGCCCGCTCACCATAACCGGCGGCAGGCTGGTGTTGCCCACCGGCGCGCCGCAGCCGGGCGCGCTGCGAATCGCGGAAGGCCGCATCACCGCGCTGGGTGATATCGCGCCGCAGCCCGGCGACGAAGTGCTCGATGCCAGAGGCGCGCTGATCACCCCCGGCCTTGTCGATCTTGGCGTGTTCGCCATCGACAAACCCGCGTTCCACTTTGGCGGGATCACCCGCGCTGCGCTGATGCCCGATCAGGGCCCGCCGCTCGATCATCCGGCGCGCGTGCGGTTTGCGGCGCAATCGGGCAAGCCCGACATGTGGGTCCACCCGCTGGCCGCCGCCACGCGCGGGCTGGAAGGCACCGAACTGGCCGAACTGGCGCTGATGCGCGATGCGGGCGCGCGCGCGGTGGCCACCGGGCGCCGCTGGATCGGCGATTCGGGCGTGATGCTGCGCCTGATGGGCTATTGCGCGATGCTGGGCCTTGTCCTCGTCACCCATGCCGAGGATGCCGGGATCGCAGGCCACGCGGTGGCCACAGCGAGCGAGATGGCGACCCGGCTGGGCCTGCCGTCTGCCCCGGCAGAGGCCGAAGCCCTCGCGGTCGCGCGCGATCTGGCGTTGGCTGAACTCACCGGTTGCCGCCTGCATTTCCGGCAGGTGACGACCGCCGCCGCGCTCGATCTGGTGCGCGCGGCCAAGGCGCGCGGCGTGCAGGTGACGGCGGGCGTGACGCCGGCCCACTTCATGCTTTCCGATCTGGAACTGGTGGAGTTCCGCACGTTCTGCCGCCTTTCCCCGCCGCTGCGCAGCGATGCGGACCGGCAGGCCGTGGTCGCCGCAATTGCAGACGGGACGATAGATGTGATTGCCTCGGGCCACGATCCGCGCGGTGCGGAAGACAAGCGCCTGCCCTTTGCCGATGCCGAGCCGGGCATGGCGGGCGCGGAAACGCTCCTGCCCCTCACCCTCACACTGGTGCGCGACGGGGCGATTCCCATGGCCCGCGCCTTCACGCTGCTGGCAGGCAACCCGGCCGCGCTCCTGGGCGTTGCGGCAGGGCGGCTGGAGGTGGGCTATGAAGCCGATCTCGCGCTGGTCGACCCTGTGCGCCCGTGGATCGTCGATCGCAGCCGGATGGCCGCCACGGCGGGCAACACGCCGTTCGATCGCCGCCCGGTGGAAGGTCGCGTCACCGCCCTGTTCAAGGGCGGCAACAGGATCGCATAGACTAGCGTTTAGTCTGGCGTTTCAGCCGGGCCGAAACGCCAGACTGCGGGAAATTACCGCTGTGCCATCCGCGTCGGGGCAGAGCGGCCCTGCGGCGTGACGGCTGCCGGATCGCTCATCACCAAGCAGACGCCGCCCCTGACCTTGACCGACTGGCACATCTGCCGCGCCGAGGCGAGACCGGTGAAACCCACGGCCTGAACCCGCCAGAACGAGCGGCCCTTGACCGAAACTTGCGTGATCTGGCTGTGATAGTTGCCAAGGCCGGGATTGCGCGCAGCATAGTGGCGCCAGGCGCGCTGCGCGCCGTCGGCTGTTGCGAACGAGCCAAGCTGGGCCACATGCTGGCCGCGCACGGCGCCTGCTGCGGGAGCCGATGCGGAAGCCGCAACCGGTGCAATGCGCGCTCCGCGGTGCGTGGCTTGTACCACGGGATTCGAAACCGTGCGCTGCGCCGCAGCCGGGGCTTCTGCAGCCGACGAGGGCGGCAGATCAAGCGCGGCAAGGCGGGCCGGTGCGGGCGCGCTGGAGGCATCGGCCAGTGTGGGCTGGGGCGCCGCGGCATCGACCGGCGACGCGGGCATGGCCGTGGCCGCCGCGCGGGCAAGCTGCGCGGCATCGGCAGAAGGCGCCTGCTCGGTGGCCGCCATTGCCGCCGCTTCTTCAGCCAGCTTGGTGGGATCGGGGAAATTGGCCAGCGCCAGCGCGGTCGGCTGGCCGCCATCGGCCTGAAGCGGCGCGCCCAGCAGGCTGGCCACCCGGCGGCGCGTATCTTCGGGGCGCGACATGAAGGCCCACGCCTGCATCCGCTCGTTGAGCTTGTCTGCCGGAACGTCCTGCTGCGCCATCAGCTTGGCTTCGTGCCAGCTGCCATCCAGCGCATAGGCATAAGCCAGGTTCTGGCGCACCTTCGGGGTGTTCTCGCCGCTGCGCAGCACTTCGGTCAGCGCGGCAATGCCGACCCGGGTTTGCCCGGCCATCGCCATGGCAAGGCCATAGTCTGCCGCCGGAATGCTATCGCGATAGGTCCCCAGCGTGTCAGCCGCTTCGGCACCCTTGCCCAGCGCAATATCAGCGAGCGCGAGGCTGAGCGCGGCCTTGCCGCTGTCCTCTCCCAGTTGCATGGCCTCGTCAAACGCCTGGCGCGCCGCCTCGAACCGGCCCGCGCGCAGATAGGCCGAACCCAGCAGCGCACGGTAGGCCGCATTGCGCGGAGCCGCGAGTACAGCCTGTTCGGCAAGGCCAATGGCCTTCTCCGGGCTGCCCTTGCCCAGCGCAGCCTGGGCGCTGGAAGCAAACTTGGCGTGGTTGGGCCCGCCAGCAGCGCAGCCGGACAGCAGGCCAGCCGCGAACGCGGTGGTCATGCAGATCCGCGCCAGCCTGTAGGCAGCCTTGCGATCGGTCTTGCGTTCGTGTGCGATGGTCATGGCGTGATATCCCGGCTGGTATTCATGGTCAGGAGCGAAGGGCGCGGCGAGCAAGGTCGTCGAGACCGGGCTTCGCTTCGAGGAAACGGTCGAGGGCCTCGACCACGATCTGTTGGGCACTGCGGTTGTCGATGGTGCAGGCCAGCCGCAGGCGCAGGTGGCGCGGCGCATCAAGCCGCAGCGTGAAGGCGGCCTTGCGCCCTTCCTTCAGCGCGGTTCCGCGTTCGCGCCGGTTGGCAGCGGCCGCATCGGCGGGCAGCTTGAGCACATCGGCCAGCGATTCGATCCGCCGCAGCACTTCGGGCTGCGCCGGTTCGGGCAGCGGATCGGCCGCGATCGCGATCACTTCGGCGGTCGGCGCTGCGGCTTCGGGTTCCGATGCTGCTGCCTGTACTGCGATTGGGGTACTTGCTGGCACAGGGGCATCCTCGCCCAGATCGTTCCACCCCAGATCATCGGCGTCAAAAGCCATCATATCCTGATGGCCAGACGCGGGCACGGCGGCGCCGAAGCCCATGCGGCGCTGGTCATCCGCCGAAAGCGGCAGAAGCTGCGGGCGCATCGCCGGGCGCGCGGCGCCCTTGCGGGCCAGCAGGCCGGGGCTGAGAGAGGCGAAAGGTCTGGCTTCGGTCATGGCCGCTCGCTCCCCCTCACGAACCGATGACGCGGCGGCCAAAGCCGCCTGCGGGGCGCGGCGCGCCGGGCATGGCCGCGGCGCCAAGGCCGGGCTGCGGCACCGCAAACACGGTGCGGCGGAAATTCTTTTCCAGCCGTTCAGAAATATAGGTCCACAGTGCCGCCACTTCGGCGGAAGACTTGCCGGAAGGATCGACTTCCATGACCGTGCGGCCATCGATCATCGAGGCGGCAAAATCCGTGCGGTGGTGCAGCGTGATCGGCGCAACGGTGCCGTGCTGCGAAAGCGCAACGGCAGCCTCGCTGGTGATGCGCGCCTTGGGCGTGGCGGCGTTGACCACGAAAATCAGCGGCTTGCCCGCACGTTCGCATAGATCGACTGTCGCACCAACGGCGCGCAGATCATGCGGGCTGGGCCGCGTGGGCACCACGATCAGTTCGGCAACCGAAATCACCGACTGGATCGCCATGGTGATGGCAGGCGGCGTATCGATCACTGCCAGCTTGAAGCCCTGCTGGCGCAGCACGGCCAGATCGGCGGCGAGCCGGGCCACGGTGGTTTGGGCAAAGGCGGGGTATTCCGCCTCGCGCTCGTTCCACCAATCAGACAGCGAACCTTGCGGATCGATATCGATCAGCACGACTGGCCCGGCGCCCGCGCGCTGCGCCTGAACGGCGAGATGGCCGGACAGGGTCGTCTTGCCCGATCCTCCCTTCTGCGATGCCAAAGCCAGTACGCGCAATGCAACCCCCCGTGGGCAAAACTTGAGCCGTGAATGGTCTCCTGCATGGAAATCGCAGAAGACCCTCAAATTTTGGTTAACATTGCGCCGTAATGCCCAGAGGCGGGCCGCAGGATTGTGCGCAAATGGAAAGGGCGTTGCGGGCCGGGATAGTGGGTTTCCGGCGTTAACCGTCTGCGCTAATATACGTGCTATGCGGTATTCGCGGCATTAAGGAACGGCATGACTTGCACCGGCCTGTGCCGCACGGCATCGTTAAACCATGTTGTTTAGGCACTGGGCACTTACGGAGATTGAACCGGTCATGCGCGGATCTGCCATCCTGAAAGCAGCCAGCTTCGGCCTTGGCGCGCTCTGCCTGCCTGCAGCCGGGCCAGTGCATGCGGCCCCCGAGGCAAAGAGCATGGCTGCTGCAGCCGCTTCCGATGCGGCCAGCGCGGCTGCCGTGCGCGCCGGTGTCGATGCCTGGTCTGCCGGCAATTACGATGCGGCGGTCAAGGCCTGGCAAGGCCCGGCGGCCAAAGGCGATGCCGATGCACTGTTCAACCTTGGCCAGGCCGCGAAGCTGGGGCGCGGAATGCCCAAGGATCTCGTCAAGGCCGAGGGGTATTATAGCAAGGCCGCCCGGCTCGGCCATTTTGCCGCGGCAGACAACTATGGCGTGCTGCTGTTCCAGACGAACCGCCAGCAGGCAGCCATGCCCTGGCTGCGGGCCGCCGCCGATCGGGGCGAACCGCGCGCGATGTATGTGCTGGGGATCGCATCCTATAACGGCGATTATGCGGCAAAGGACTGGGTGCGCGCCTATGCGCTGATCACGCGCTCTGCCGCCAGCGGCCTGCCGCAGGCCGCTGCCAGCCTCGCCACGATGAACCAGACGATCCCGCTCGCACAGCGCCAGATGGGCGTCAGCCTCGCCAGCGAGCTTGATCAGCAAGCCGCCGATGCCCGGGGCCGCGAACTGGCGGCGGCAGACCTTGGCGGGAAAGGCGTGCCGATGCGACCAGCCCCGTCCCCGGCGGCCCCTGCCCCCCAGCCTGCTCCTTCGGCCGGAACCATCGAGAAAGTGGATCTGCCGCCTTCGGCACCAAACGAGCCCGTGGCCGCCTATCTGCCGCCGCCGTTCGAACCGGGTCCTGCGCCGCAGATGCCGCCCAAGGCTGCGCCGAAGCCGCCCGCGCCAAAGCCTGCCGAGCCAAAGGTTGCTCCGCCAAGGCCCGCAGCCGCACCTGCCGCCACCGGCGGTTCCTATCGCATCCAGCTCGGCGCGTTCGGGGTGAAAGCCAATGCCGATGCGCTCTGGGCGCGGGTGCGCAGCCGGCCGGAAATCGCGGGGCATGCGCGCCAGGATGTGCCCGGCACGGTGATGCGCCTGCTTGCCAACGGCTATTCGGAAAGCGGCGCACAGCGTGCCTGCGCCGCGCTCAGGGCCGGGGGCCTTGCCTGTCTCGTGGTAGCGCCCTGATCACCTGATGCCCGAAAGGATCGGTGCGCTCGATTTCGTGCGCGGCGTGGCCGTGCTCGGCATTCTGTCGATCAATGTCACCGGATTCTGGGGGCCGCTGCTCGCCACGTTCAGCCCGGACCTGCCCCGCCCCGAGCCCGGCGGCGCGGCCTGGTTCATGGCCGCGTATGTGCTGTTCGAAGGCAAGATGCGCGGCCTGTTCACGTTGCTGTTCGGGGCCAGCATGATGCTGTTTGCCGATGCGGCAGAGCGGCGCGGCGCCAACCCCGATCTGATGCAAGTGCGACGCCTCCTCTGGCTCATGCTGCTGGGCTATGCGCATTATGCCCTGCTGTGGTGGGGCGATATCCTGCTGCCCTATGCGGTCTGCGGGCTCATCGCCTTCAGTTTGCGCCGCCTTGCGCCGGAACCGCTGGCTGCCGCTGCGCTGCTGCTGTTCCTTGCCTCCCACATTCTTGAAATACCGGGCAATCTTGCCGCCATCACCACCGAGAGCCGCGTACTGGCCGGGCAAGGTACTCCCGCCGAAGCTGCCGAACAGGCCGCGATGATGGGCCGCATCGCTGCCTCTATCGCGTCGGACACGCGCGTGCTTCACGCCCCCTTCTTCGAAGCGGTGCACTTGCGCCTTGCGAGCGCGCCGTTCCTCCCGCTCGAAAACCTCGGCGCGACCTTCTTCGAAACGTTGCCCCTGATGCTGCTGGGCATGGCGCTGCTGCGCATGGGGCTGTTTTCCGGCGAATGGCCAGAAACTACCCTGCGCCGCATCGCCCTGATCGGCATCGGCGCGGGCGGCGTGATGAGCGCAGGCCTGATCGGCTGGGCGGCGGCGCACCAGTTCCCGCCGGGGGCGATGTTTGCGGTGATGGGTTCGCTCGCCGCGATCCCGCACTTGCTGATGACCACGGGCTATCTCGCCGCGCTGCTGCTGCTATGGCCGCGCATCGCAGAAACGTCCGCCGCGCGCCGCCTCGTCAGCGCCGGGCGCTGCGCCTTCACCAACTATATCGGCACCACTTGCGTGATGAGCGCGCTATTTGCGGGCTGGGGCCTGGGCCTTGGCGGTGTGCTGCCCCGCGCCGCGCTGCCGCTGGTCGTCCTCGCCGGTTGGGCGCTGATGCTGGCCTGGCCGCAGTGGTGGCTGGCCCGGTTTGGCCAGGGGCCGCTAGAAGCCCTGTGGCGCAGGCTTACGTGGTGGGGGTCTGCTCCGCCTGCGGCCGGTGCGGCGTAAGGATCAGTACGCCCTCCTCCACCCGCCAGCCTTTCAGTCGCGTCAGGAAATTCATCCCCAGCACATTCGGCCCGCCCGCACCGGGCATCACGATGGCATCCAGATCGCGCGCCACCACCGATCCGAACCGCAGTTCATCGATCCGCGCGGGCGAGGCTGCCACCATGCCGTTGGCCGTCTCCACCCGCGCATCGGGCCGCAGCGGATCGGGCGCCACCCCCGCCGCCTCCGCCACATCGCCCGAAAGCGCCGTCACTGTGGCGCCGGTATCGACCATCAGCCGCATCCGCGTGCCGTTGACTTGCGCCGTGATCCAGTAGTGCCCGTCGGCGGAAAGCGGGATGCGCGTCTCCCCGCCGGAAACGGTCTGTGCAGGCCCGCCAATGCTGTGCAGCGCGGCATCGAAGCTGGGGTCCATCCGCACGAAGCGCAGGACAGCAAGGCCGAACACCGCCAGCATCAGCAGGTTTCCGGCAAAGCGCACGGCCCCGCCGATGCGCCCGCCCCGCGAAGCCAGCGCGCCGCCCACCACCACAAGCGCCAGCGCCGCGCAGGTCGCGGCAAACAGCGGCGAAAGCTGCCCCAACCAGGGCGCGCCACCTTCCAGCCAGGCATAGATCTGCATCATCCCCCTGCCCTAGACTGCCAAACCTTGCTGCACCATTGCGCGATCTGCCCCGCCCCGGTTCTGGCCCGGTTCTGGCCCGGTTCTGGCCCGGTTTAACCATGCGTGTTAAGGGTCGAAACCCCCGGCGTCCCTAGGCGGGACGCGGCTGGAAACGGGCTCGCGAAGGCCTGCGTTTACGCTATTACGCAAGGGCAAGGAGCATCCGAGTCCGCCATGAGCAGCCTGAAATCCCCCTTCGATCTCATCCGTTCCCGCTGGGTCAGTGCGCCGCTGGGCATGATCGCCATGGGTCTGGCCTCGCTGCTCGCCTTCAACGTCGGCAAGGATGTCGCGCAGGTCGCCTTTGGCGGCGCGCAGGCCGAAGCCCATGTCGCCTCCGCTCCCGCCACCAAACCGCTTGCCAAGCCGGTCGCGCTCACGTCGGCATCGGTCCCGGCGAGCAGCCCGTTCGTGGTCAAGTCGATCCTCAAGATCGATGAGCCCATCAAGTTCGGCCAGTATTTCTGGGATGAAAGCGCAGCCGCTACCGGCCCTATCGTCGTCACCGTCGATCTGGAAGCGCGCACCATATCGGTGTTCCGCGATGGGCACGAGATCGGCGCTGCCGCCATCCTCAAGGGCTATGGCGATAAGCCCACCCCCACCGGCGTGTTCCCGATCAGCCAGAAAGACGCCGATCACGTCTCCAACATCTATGATGCGCCGATGCCCTACATGCTCCGCCTGACGAACGATGGCGTCTCGATCCACGGCAGCAAAGTGGAGCGCGGCTATGCCACCAATGGCTGCATCGGCGTGCCCGATGCCTTCGCCAAGCGCCTGTTCGGCGTGGCCACCCTGGGCGACAAGGTGATCGTAACCGATGGCAAGCGCCTTGGCGTGGGCCAGCCGATCATCGAGAACCATGCGCCCGCGCCCACTGGTCCGGCGGTACTGGCGCAGCGGGATAATTGATCCAGATCGTTTTTTCCTTTCGCTGGCGGGGCCATGAGGTTCATGGACAGGCCCAGTGAAGGAACCGGACACCATGCGACCCCACGATGAACGCCACCTCGTCAGCCGGATTGGCTGGCTGCGCGCCGCCGTGCTGGGGGCAAACGATGGCATCGTCTCCACCGCCAGCCTGATCCTCGGCGTCGCCGCTTCGGGTGCGGAGCGGCAGGCGCTGCTCGTTGCGGGCGCGGCGGGGCTGGTGGCGGGCGCGATGTCGATGGCGGCGGGGGAATATGTCTCGGTCTCCAGCCAGTCCGATACCGAATCCGCCGATCTTGCGCGCGAACGCGCCGAACTGGCCGCCGATCCGGTGCACGAGCAGGCAGAACTCGCCGCGATCTACGAAGCGCGCGGGGTCGAGCCTGCCACGGCCGCCGAAGTCGCGCGGCAGATGATGGCGAAGGATGCGCTGGCGGCCCATGCGCGCGACGAATTGCACCTCAATGAAACCACCGCCGCGCAGCCGGTGCTGGCCGCGATCACTTCGGCGCTGATGTTCACCGGCGGGGCGTTCCTGCCGCTGCTGCTGGCTGCGATCCTGCCGATGGGGCTGATGGTCACCGGCACGGCGGCAGGCTCGATCCTGTTCCTCGCGCTGCTCGGCGCGCTGGGCGCACGGGCAGGCGGCGCATCGATGGGCAAGCCGGTGCTGCGCGTCGTCGTGTGGGGCGCGCTGGCCATGGCGGCCACCGCAGGCATCGGCATGGTCGTGGGGACTGCCGTCTAGGTGCCGGGCACGCTCGACATTGCCGGGTTTGCCGCTGCGGTTCTGCTGATCGAACTGACGCCGGGGCCGAACATGGCGTGGCTCGCGGGCCTTGCCGCCACCGAAGGGCGGCGCAGCGGCCTCGCCGCCGTGGCGGGCATCGCGCTGGGCCTGCTGGCCAATGGCATACTGGCCGCGCTGGGCCTTGCCACGCTGCTCAAGGCCATGCCCGCGCTGCTCGATGGCCTGCGGATTGCGGGTGCGGCGATGATGGTGTGGCTGGCGATCGAGGCATGGCGCGGCGCGGAGAAAGCCCCGCCGCCCACCGCCACGAAGCGCGCCTTCACCACTGGCGCGCTGCTCAATTTGCTGAACCCGAAGGCCTACATGTTCTTCGTGGTCGTCGCGCCGGAGTTCCTCGGCGGGCGCACGCTTGGGCTCGGCGAGGCGCTCACGCTCGCGGTCGTCAGCACCGCAATCGCCACAGCCATCCACCTCGCAATCGTGCTGGCGGGCAGCCGTGCGCAGGCTTGGCTGGCAAACCCCGCCCGCACCAAATGGGTGCGCCGGGGTTTTGCGTTGGTGATGCTCGGCGTCGCGGCCTCGTTTCTGGCGATCAAATCGGGCTAAACCCTCACAACCCCAACGCCCCCTGCACGTCGCCCCGTGCTTGACACGGGGCTAGGCTTTTCTCCCAGCGCGGCGCCCGAAGGGAAAAGCCAAGGCCCGTGTCAAGCACGGGCCGACGGGGTGGTGAACGGGAAGTCAGCGCCTCACCGCGGCGCCATGCGGATGCCGCCATCCAGCCGGATCGCCTGCGCGTTGAAATAGGAATTGCGCACCAGTTCCATCGCCAGGCTGGCGAACTCTTCGGGCAGGCCAAGCCGCTTGGGGAACGGCACCGAGGCATTGAGCCCTGCGCGCACCTTCTCCGGCACGCGGCCCAGCAGCGGCGTATCGAAGATGCCCGGCAGGATCGCGTTGACGCGGATGCCAAGGTCCATCAGATCGCGCGCCATCGGCAGCACGAGGCCGACCACGCCCGCCTTCAGCGAGCCATAAGCCACCTGCCCGATCTGCGCATCCTGCGCCGCGACCGAACCCGTCAGGATGATCGTCCCGCGTTCGCCGTCGCCTTCCAGCGGCTCGGCATGGGCCATACCCAGCGCCGAAAGGCTCGCCACGCGGTAGCTGGCGATCAGCACGCCGCCTGCGGCAAAGGCATAGTCCTCGGTCGAAAGGCGGGTGAACTCGCCGGTTTCCTTGTTGCGGCCCACGGTCTTGCCCTTGCGGTGCACCACCGCGCAGTGGACGGTGATCCGCTCCTGCCCATGGGCAGCACGCGCCTTGGCAAAGCCCTCGACCACCGACTCTTCGCTGGTGATATCGACATGGCAGAACAGCCCGCCAATCGCCTTGGCCACTTCCTCGCCCGCCTCAGCGTTCACATCGAAAATCGCGACCTTCGCCCCCGCCGCCGCGAGCGCATAAGCGGTCGCCCGCCCCAGACCCGAAGCCGCGCCGGTCACGACGGCAGCCATACCCTGTTCGATCTTCATGGCATCTCTCCTTTAACCGCGCGATTAAGCCGGAGGAGAGGCGGGTGCAAGTGCTACAAATGCTAAAAGGCCGCTCCGCTGCTCATCCTGCGCTTGGCGAAAGGATCGGGAAAACGCGGCGAACCAGCGAAATGGAGGACCGAAATGCGGCTATTCTCGCTGGAAGCGGAATTTCGGCAATCGACCCCGTTCCCGCCACTCCAGGTCGCCCGCTGGCGCCTATTCCCTGCTGAACTCGAAGCGACAGGATCCAGCGCCTTGCGCGATAGTCGAAGGGCGGCTGAAGCGGATGCCTTTTGGGATGCTGTCAATCCAGACCCGGTCCCATTCGCAAAACAAGTCGAGCAAATGTTCAGCATCGTGGCGCGCCAAGAATGTCTTATAGCCGCAGACCTTTACGACCGAAACGAACCCATCCTCTAGCTCTGAAAATGCGATATCGAACGTTGCCCCATAGGTTTGGTTGATTTGGGCTGTATACCTTCGGGTGGCTTCGAATGGGTCTTTCGACAAGCGATACCAAAGCCAGATTAGAAGACGGCTTACACCGTTCGAGAATGTCGTGATTGACCGGCCAACTGCGGTCTTTGCGGCGGTTTCATCCAGCCCATAGGCTCGCCATTGATGATAGGCGCACACGGCACAGCTTCCCATAAGGATATGCTGATGCGAAGGCCGATCTACGGCAAACCTTCTCTCGGTTTCCATGAGATTGGCCACGGAAGCGTCAAATTGCGTTCGGTGGCGCTTAGGAAGGCTGTTTCTGAAATGGCGCAGCATCGAGCGATCAGCCGCAGTCATGGGAAATACAAGATCATGCATCCCGGCTCTCCAAGGACAGTGGATTCAACTGGTGCGAGAGTCCAGCCCGCACAGCGAACCGGGCCGTCAGAATGACGACACGGCCTCCTCCTCCATCCTCAGCCATTTCCAGCAGCGTCGGCATCGGAAAATTAACGCTAGATCAGTCGAATTGCAATCAGGGTCATCGGTCCTGCCCGGCCTCAACCCGCCCAGGGTGGGACGGCAGCAAACCACCCATTCCCGGTCGTATGACCAACTTTGGCAGTCACCCAAAAGCAGACCTCCCCCCCTAAAGCACATCAAACCCTTCCCCCAGCGCCGCCCGCAGCTTGTCCAACGCCTGCGCCTTCAACTGATGCACACGCGGTACGCTGACCGAGAGCACCTCCGCGATTTCCGCGAGGTTCAGTTCCTCCACGAAATAGAGCTGGATCACCATCTGCAGCCGCTCCGGCAGGCCAGCAATCGCAGAGACCACCTGCCCGCGCGTCTGCTCGTCGGCCAGCAGTTCGAAGCTGTCCGGCCGGTCGTCGGCGAAAGCCATGTCGCTGTCCGAATAGGTATCGTCGATGGGCTCGAAGCGCATCGGCTCGCTGGAGGCGCGCAGTTCACCCAGCGCGGCGGTGGTCATGCCCATCGCTTCGGCGAGTTCGTCTTCGGTCGGGGCGCGGCCCAGCGTGGTGGTCAGGGTCTGCGCCGCGCCTGCCAGCAGCTTGCGCCGGTCGCTCGCGCTGCGCGATAGGGGGCTCGCGCGCCGCACCAGATCGACCATCGCGCCGCGCACGCGCAGCTTGGCATAGGCGGCAAAGCCGTCCTCGGTCGGCCCGTTGTGCTTCTGCGCGCATTCGGTGAGCGCGACGAGCCCGGCCTGAATCAGATCGTCGATCTCGATGCCCGCCCGGCCCGATCCGTGGACGTGCCAGGCAAGGCGGCGCACCATCGGCAGGAAGCGGCGGATGCGGTCCGCCGTGCCGCCCTGATAGGCGCGCGCGGCGGCAAAGCTGCGGTGGTCATGGTTCATGCGGCAAGATCCTGTGGGGGAATTGCGGATGGGTCTGGCTCTGCGGCGCCCACCACCTCGATCACTTCGATCGGCTGGCTGGGCGGCAGTTCGGAAATCGAAAGCACCGCGCACTGCGGCGCGCGGGCGCGCAGCAGCGCGGCGAGCGCACGGCGGGCGCGCGGCTGGACGATGAGCGCGACGGGCGGCGCGGCAGGCCCGCGTGTCGCAATGATCGCGGCAATCCGCTCGCCGATGGAGCGCGCGAGATCGGGCTCGATCACCGGCTGGCCGGTCACAGGATCGTGCATCCCGCCCACGATCATCTGCTCCAGCCCGCCATCGAGGGTCAGCACGGCGAGCCGCTCGTTCGGCCCGCAGATGCGCGAAACCAGCATCCCGCCGAGCGAGGCCCGCACCAGATCGACCAGCTTGTCGTGGTCGTTCGTCTGCAGCACCGCTTCGGCCAGCGCGGAGAGGATCGGCAGCGGGTGCGCGATGCTCACCCCGTCTTCCAGCAGCGCGTGAAGCAGCCGCGTCATCGCGCCCAGCGTGATCGGCGCGGGATGCACCGTCTCCACCAGCCCCGGCGCACGATCGCGCACGCCGTCGATGATCGCGCGCACTTCGTCCGGCCCCAGCAGCGCCTGCGGCTTTTCGCTGAGCAGCTGGTTGAGATGCGTGGCGACGACGGTGGAGGCGTCGACCGTGAGGAACCCTTCGGCAATCGCGTGATCGCGCTGGCCGGGTTCGATCCAGATCGCCGGGCAGCCGAAGCTGGGATCGGTGGTGTGCTCGCCGCGCAGGCTATGGTCCGGGTTAGCCTCTCCGGCATCGATGGCGAGCACTTTGGCCGCCTTGATGCTCGCCCCGCCGAGCGTGACGCCGCCCAGCACGATGCGATAGGCATCGGGCATGAGATCGAGGCTATCGCGCACGCGGAACTGCGGCACCACGAAGCCGAAGCTTTGCGACAGCTGCTTGCGCACGCCGGTGATGCGCGCCACCAGCGGGGCATCGCGCTTTTCATCGACCAGATGGACGAGGCCGTAGCCCAGCTCGATGGTGACGAGCGTGTGGTCAGAGACGTCCTCCAGCGTGATGCGCGCCGGATCGATCTGCTCCACCACCACCGGCGGCGGCACGGCAAGGCGCGCTTCGCGTTTCCTGAGGCTCCACCAGATATAGCCGGCCATGGCAGCGGCGGGCAGGAACACTATCTGCGGCATCGCCGGGATCATCCCGATCACGCCCATGATCACGGCCACCGGCAACCACGTGCCGGGGGCGGCAAACTGGCCGCCGATCTGGCCGGCCAGATCGCGCGCATCCGAAACGCGCGTCACGATCACAGCAGCGGCGATGGATAGCAGCAGCGAGGGCACTTGCGCCACCAGCGCATCGCCCACCGCCAGCGTGATGTAGCGGCTGGCGGCTTCCTGCGCGGTGAGGCCGTGGCTCAGCATCCCGAGGCAGAAACCGGCGATGATGTTGACGCCGAGGATCAGCAGCGCCGCGACGGCATCGCCTTTGACGAACTTGCTGGCGCCATCCATCGAGCCATAGAAATCGGCCTCTGTCGCCACTTCGCGGCGGCGCGCCTTGGCTTCTTCCGCGCTCAGCAGGCCTGCCGCCAGATCGGCGTCGATGGCCATCTGCTTGCCGGGCAAGGCATCGAGGGTGAAGCGCGCGGAGACTTCCGAAACGCGGCCCGCGCCCTTGGTGACGACCATCAGGTTGATGATCATCAGGATCATGAACACGAACAGGCCGACCGCGAAATTGCCGCCGATCAGGAACGCGCCGAAGCTTTCGATCACATGCCCCGCCGCCGCGCCGCCTTCGTGCCCGCTGACCAGCACGATGCGCGTGGAGGCGACATTGAGCGCAAGCCGCAGCAGCGTGGCAAACAGCAGGACCGAGGGGAACGAGGAGAAATCAAGCGGCTTGAGCGCGTTCATCGCCGCCATCAGGATCGCGATGGACAGCGCGATATTGAGCACGAAGAAGGCATCGAGCAGGAAGGCAGGGATCGGCATGATCATCAGCGCGATCAGGATCAGGATGCCCGCAGGCAGCGCCAGCGCACCGGGCTGGCCAAGGCGTTTCAGCATCGCGCGTCAGATCCCCAAGGACCGCAGCTGGCCATAAGCCGCGCGCACATGCGCCGGGGCGCTGCCGGGCTGCGCCCCAGCGTTGTTCAGCGCAAAGGCGTCGCGCAAGGTATCGGCCATCGAACGGGCGGGCGGCGCTTCGGGCGAAGCGGCGGCGGCACGGAACGCCTGCTGGATCGGCCCGCCAGCCTGCACTTCTGGCGCGGCGGCATAGGCAGGCAGGGCGCCCTCTGCGGCGTTCATCGCGCTGGCCATCTTGCCGCGCAGCAGGTCCATCACATCAGCCACCGAACGCGCGCCGGTGGGTCCGAAAAAGATCGCCCGATTGGCCGCCGCCGCCTTGGGCAGCAGCGCTGCGGCGCTTTGCGATGGGTTGGTGGACAGCGCACCGAGGAACCGCCCGGCCCCTTCTGCGCCGAGGAAGTGCGCGAGATAAAGCTCGCTCGCATCGGGATCGCGGCCGAGCTGGCCGGAGAGGAAATCGCGGTTGTCGTTCGCCAGCTCGCCCGCCATCAGCGCGGAGAGTTCGGGGTCGGACCGTAGCGCCAGCATCTGCGCGCGCGAAGAACCATCGCCCGCACCCGGAAGCCCATAAGCGGCGCCATGCTTGTCCAGCATTGCCAGCCAGGTCTGCCCGGTGAACTGATAGAGCCCCGCCGCGCTCGACGTGGCGGCGCGGGCATTGGGGTTGAACCCGGATTCGATTTTGGCCTGCGCCATAAGGTAAGAAAAATCGGTGCCGGTGGCCGCCGCTGCCCGCGCAATCGCGCCCCTGACGTCCCTTGGGCGCACATCTGGCGCAGGGCGCGGCAAGGCCGGTGCAGCAATCGCAGAAGGTTCGCTCACTGAAGTCCCTTTCTCGGCCACCGTCACGCAGCAGCCGGAAGGGCATCAGCAAACAGCGTGCCAAATGCTGCTTGTTTTCAAAACGCGCGAAAGAGCGCGTTTTGAAACGGCACCGGCCCGCTCCCCCACCCGGCCACCCACAACGTACAATTCCGTTGGGTGGCCGGGTGGGGGAGCGGGCCGGTGCCGCAAGCCCTTCGCGGAGGCGAAGGGCGTACTGCAAACTAACGCGCGCGGCTGATCCGCGCGTGGGGAGCATTGGCGCGGTAGAGCGCGGGCTGGCCCGTCAACGCATCGAGACGGGCGGAAACATTGGCCGCAATCAGGTTGCGCACGCGGCGATTGGCCTCGTTCACGCGGCGCGCGGCCTCCAGCAGGCCGCGGCATTCCTCGTCGATGGCTTCGGGTGCAGTCGTGTCGAGGCGGCCGCACAGAGCGTTCTTGTCCACCGCGCAGCCCATGATCGCATCGACATCGAGCCCGGCAAGCGCGTGCCGTTCGTCTTCCAGAACGGCCAGCATCTGCCGCAGCGTATCGCGCAGCTGGGTGGGGCGGCGGATCGGCTGCATCGTGTTCTTGGCAGGCGTTGCGTTCACGCTCACTTGGCGCTCCTCAGCAGCATCCCGGCCGCGATCATCGCATCGGCGATCTTGGCGGGAAAAACGGGGTAGGTGCCGGTCTCGACAGCGTGACGGATCGTGCGGACCCGGTCCTGATCGACAGGGGCTGCACCAGCCTTTACCGCCGCGCTCGTTTCCACCTTGGGCGCAGCAGCAGCAGCCGGGGCCTTGGGGGTTTCAGCCGGGATTTCGGTCTGGACGGGCTTGCTGCCCGCGCCAACAGTGCCGACTTGAACCGCGCTGACCGGGCGCGGCGCACCGATTTCAAAGGATGACATGATCCGCTCCTCGCGTTTCCTGCAAACAAGAACGGTAATTGCAGGGCGCGTTTAAGGCGGGGCGGAAAAAATTTGCCGCGGGCGGCAACGGGCGGCGCCTCGCTGCCGACAAACGCTTCAATCCGGCACTTAATCCACTGGCAGCTCGACCAGCCCCGGACGCACCACGCGCGCGCGCAGCGGATCGGCTTTGGCGCCCATGCGCACGCGGATCCACGCGCCCACGGCGCCCGCATCCAGCGCCTCTCCGGGCTGCGACACCGAAAAGCCAACGCCCGCCACGGTCACCGTCACGCCTTCGCCGCGCGCCACGGCAATGGCAGCGGGCGCATCGCGGCGCGCCTCCTTCACCGGCACGAACACGCGCCAGCCGCCCATGTCCGGGCATGTCACCAGCACGCTGTTCTGCGCCGCGCCATACCACCCCAACGCCAGCGGGGCCTGGCAGGCCGCCAGCCGCAGCCGCCGGTCCACCGGCTGCGCTGCGCCGCCGGGAACGCCGATGGGCTGGCCGGTGAAGGCGGCCACGGCATTGTCGATCATCGCAGGGTCGGCAAAAGGGGCGGCCAGCGCAGGCAGGGGCGCGAGCGTGGGTACCAGCATCGCTGGCATCATCAGGGCAAAGGGCAAAGCAATCCGGTGAAGGCGCATGGCAAGATCCTTTCGCAGGGAAAGACAATGCCGAAAGCGCTGCAATCATCGTGCCACCTCTGCCGACCTGGCTATTGCGCGTCATAGGCCAGGACCACGCTGGCGCTGTCATCTGCGCCCGGCTCGATCACGATCCGCGCGCCTGCCCCGCGCACCCCGGCGCCCGCGAGCAGCTTTGCCGCGCGCGCCAGTGCGGCGGTTTCGCGCCCCTGCTGGTGGCGCACCAGGATCGAGACGCGCAGCCGCGGATCGCGCCCCTGCTGGGCCAGCCATCCAGCCAGACCCGGCGCGCCGGGATCATCGCGCCACACGCCCACCGGCTCGCCGCGCGGCGAAGGCGCGGCGGAGAGCGGGGTGGGAGGGCGCGGGGCGGCAGGTGCGGGAGCCTTCGGAAGGTCCGCCTTCACCGCTGCGGGCAGCAACGGGCTTTCGGGCGCATTGGCCAGCGCCGCTGCCGTCATCATGAACAGGATCATCGCCAGATCGGCCAGAATGGTCTGCCAGGGCATCGCAATCGGCGCGCCATAAAGCCCGTGCGGCGGCGGGAGGCTCATGGCACCTCGCGCAAGTGCGCGCGCCGCAGCGCTGCAGGGGATGCGGCAGGCTGCGCAGGCGGGCAGGCCGGGCCGAGCCGAGCGATCAGCCAATCGGCAAGCTCGCGCCGTGCCGCTTCTTCGGCTTCCACGCGCCGCTCCACCGCGCGTGAAAGCGGCGCCAGCACCAGATTGCCCAGCAGCAGGCCATAGAGCGTGGTGAGCACCGCCATCGAAATCGCAGCCATGAACTGCCCGCGCGCCAGCCCTTCGGCCGGCAACTGGCTGAGCGAAACCAGCGTTCCGGCAAGGCCGAACACCGGCGAAAGCTCTGCCCCCAGCGCCAGCGTGCGCACTGCGCGCACCGCGCGGCCCACGCGGGCTTCGCGCAAGGCATCGTCGGCCGCCACGAATGCGGCAAGGCTGCGGGTCTGGATCAGCGCGGCCACGGCCTGATCGATCGCGGCATCACCCGATGGCCGGGGCGCGGCGCGCAGCAACCCCTCGCGGTCTGCCTGCGCCACCACCGGCGCCAGATTGCCGCGCACCGCATCGTAGCGGAAGCGCGGGCGCAGCAGCGCGCCCAGCCCCCCCAGCGCGGCGCGGCAATCTTCCACGCCGCTGCGCAGCGCGGTTGCGCCCAGCGTGCCGCCGATGACGATCAGCGCCGCCACCGGATCGAACATGTGGCCTGTGTTCATTGCTGCCTGCCTCGCTCCTTCGGAAACGAAGAACGGCGGTTTGCCCGCAGGCTTCAGCGCGGCATGCGAAAAGGGCGGAAAGCGGCTGCCGCCACCCGGCAAGCGCTTGCCGCTCTGGCCGGGGCGACCCGCGCGAAACCCCGACCAAACCCACGCAAAAGCGCGGTTGGCACGCCCTTTGCTGATCCCATGGCAGGAAAATCCCTCTGCCAAGGCACCACTCATGAGCAACTCTCTCTTCGGCATCCACGGCACAGCCCTCGAACTGCGCTCGCAGCGCATCGGCCTCATCACCTCCAACCTCGCCAATGCCGGCACCCCCGGCTACAAGGCGAAGGACATCGATTTCTCCGCCGCGCTCAAGGCCCGCACGGGCGGGGCCAGCGAAGCGCAGGCGATGGCTTCGGCCACGCGTTACCGGATGCCGGTGATGCCCAGCCTCGACGGCAACACGGTCGAAATGGCGACCGAGCAGACCGCCTTTGCCGAAAACGCGGTGGGCTATTCCGCCACGCTGGCGTTCCTGCGCGGGCGGATCGAAACCGTCACCCGCGCGATCAAGGGCGAATGAGCATGGCAGCTTCTGGCCAGCCGCTTTCGCTGTTCGATATAACCGCGCGCGCCATGTCGGCGCAGCTCGTGCGGATGAACGCCTCGGCCTCGAACCTCGCCAACGCGGGCAATGTCGCCGCCAGCCAGGACGCCGCCTACCGTCCCTTGCGCCCGGTCTTTGCCGAAGAGCTCGACCGGTCGAGCGGCCTTGCCACGGTCCGCGTCACCGGCGTGTTTCGCAGCGATGCCGCCCCGGTGCGCACGCATGATCCCGATCATCCGCTGGCCGATGCCAACGGCGATGTCTGGGCCGCCCCGGTCGATGAAAGCGCCGAGATGGTCGAGATGCTCGAAAGCGCCCGCCAATATCAGAACGTGGTGGAAGCCATGCAGACCGCCAAGCAGCTGATGCTCGAAACGATGAGGATGAAGTGATGCAAACGACCTCCAAAGCCGTGAACCCCTATGCCGCCGCCAACACCGCAACTGCCGCCACCACCGCGCCGGCCAGAAACTCGTGGGGTTCGCTGGGCGCCAACGATTTCGTCAAGCTGCTGACCGCGCAGCTGCAGAACCAGGACCCCACAGCCCCGGTCGACAACAGCCAGATGATCGCCCAGCTCGCCCAGTTCTCCAGCCTTTCCGCCGCCAACAGCACGTCCGACACGCTGAAATCGATCGAGGCCAAGCTGGACCGGCTAGCCGGGCCGAACGCCTGATCCCGCTTTTCTGAAAGGACCCCTCCATGTCGTTTTACACCTCGCTCAATGGCCTCAAGAACGCCCAGACCGATCTGGGCGTGATCAGCAACAACATCGCCAATGCCGAAACCAACGGGTTCAAGAAAAGCAGCGTGGCCTTTGCCGATATCGTCGCGGGCAGCGCCTTCACCAATCCCAAGCTGATCCTCGGGATCGGCGCCACGGTCGAAGCGATCAACCAGAACTTCGCGCAAGGGCCGGTCGAACAGACCGGTGCCGCGCTCGATCTCGTCGTCAACGGCGATGGCTTCTTCACCACCCGGTCCGCTGTTTCCGGCGATACCCTGTTCACCCGCAACGGCTCGTTCGAGATCGACGAGAACGGCTTTCTCGTGCGCGGCAATGGCAACCGGCTGCAGGTCTTCCCCACCGATGCCGCTGGCGCGGTGACCGGCACCACACCGCAATCGGTGCAGATCCCGGCCACCAACGCGGGCGGCGCGCAGTTTGCCGGGGTGACGGTCGGCAAGAACGGGGTGATCACCGCCAGCTATGCCGATGGCACCAATCTCGCGGTCGGCAAGCTTGCGCTCGCCACGTTCCTTGCCCCCGGCGGGCTGCGGCAGGAAGGCTCGGCCAACTGGACCGCTACCGGCATATCCGGCGCGCCCACCTTCGGCGAACCGGATTCGGGTTTCTATGGCGGCATCCTTTCAGGCGCGCTGGAACGCTCGAACGTTGATCTTTCCGAAGAAATGGTCGGCCTGATCACCGCCCAGCGCAATTTCCAGGCCAATGCCAAGGCGATCGATACCGCCACGCAGATCTCGCAGACCATCATCAACCTGCGCACCTGAGGCCGCCCCTCCAACCTGAGCACCCGCCATGGACCGCCTGATCTATACTGCTTATTCCGGCCTCTCTGGCTCGATGCTGACCGAGCAGGTCATCGCCAGCAACATGGCCAACGCGCAGACCATCGGCTTTCGCGCCGAACTGCACAATGCCGATCCGATGACGCTGAAAGGCCCCAGCCTCGAAGCCCGCGCAATGACGCGCGGCGAAGTGCGCGGCGCCAGCATGAAGCAGGGCGCGCTGATCGAAACCGGCAATCCGCTCGATGTCGCGCTGACAGGCCGCACCATGCTGGCGGTTCAGGCGGCAGACGGCGAGGAAGCCTATACCCGGCGCGGCGATCTTGCGGTCGATGCTACCGGCGTGCTTACCAATGGCGATGGCCGCCCCGTGGTGGGCGATGCCGGGCCGGTCACTGTGCCGCCCGGCGCGAAGATCACGATCGCGCCCGATGGCCGCGTGCTGGCCGCACTGCCCGAAAACCCGGATCAGCCGCCGCAGGAAGTGGCGCGGCTCAAGCTGGTCAGCACCGCAGGATCGCGTATCGAAAAGGGCCTTGATGGCCTGTTTCGTGTGGTTGGTGGCGGCGCGCTTCCGGCGGATGAGGAAGCCCGGCTCCAGCCCGGCAGCCTTGAACAATCCAACGTTCAGCCCACCCGCGTGCTGGTTGAAATGATCGAAGCGCAGCGCCTGTTCGATATGCGCACGAAGCTCATTTCCACCGCGCGCGAGCTTGATGAAGGCGGCGCGGGCCTCATGCGCCTCACCTGATCCCACCGATAACGCTGCAAGGACACCCGACTTATGCCTTCTTCCGCCCTTCACGTCGCCCGCACCGGGCTTGAAGCCCAGGACACGCGGATGCGCGTGATCGCCAACAACCTCGCGAATGTCGGCACCACGGCCTTCAAGCGCGACCGTGCCAATTTCGCGACGATGGCCTATCAGGATGCACGCACCGCCGGGCAGCAGTCTTCGGGCGAAACCGCGTATGCCACCGGCCTCAATCTCGGCACCGGGGTCGGCATCCAGTCGACCACGCGGATCGCCACGCAGGGCCCGCTGCAGACCACGAACAACGCGCTCGATCTGGCGCTCGATGGCGAAGGCTTTTTCCAGGTCACGCTGCCGGGCGGCCAGCTGGCCTATACCCGCGCGGGCAATTTCAGCCGTTCGGCAGAAGGCCAGCTGGTCACCGCGCAAGGCTATGTCGTGCAGCCACCGGTCACGATCCCCGAAGGCGCAACCTCGATCACCATCGCCCCCGATGGCACCGTTTCGGCCACGCTGCCGGGCACGGCAGAGCCTGCGCAGCTGGCCCAGATCACGCTGGCCAGCTTTGCCAATCCGGCAGGGTTGGCCGCAGGCGGCGATAATTTCCTGACCGAGACCGCCGCCAGCGGCGCCGCGCAGATCGGCATTGCGGGCGAAGTGGGCCGCGGGCGCATACGGCAGGGTTTCCTCGAAAGCTCCAACGTCAACGTCGTCGAGGAGCTGGTCGACATGATCGAGAC
>JAIXYF010000109.1 GCA_027490345.1 Novosphingobium sp. | reverse complement strand
TCCATGCTGCCATGCGGAGTGCCCAGCGGGCAGCCCGAGACATAATCGTGGCTGGCACCCGGCTGCAGTAGCGGCTGTTCGCCGACCACGCCGTCCCCGTCGACAAAATTGATCATGCCCCGCCCGTCGGTGATGCGCCAGTGCCGCGTAAGCAGTTGGACCGGCCCGTCAGAGCCGTTTTCGATCCGGATGTGATAGACCCAGAACCATTTGCCGGCATCAATGCGCGACTGTTCGGGCAGGAAATTGACCGCGACCCGCACGGTCACTCCCTCCGTCATGGCCGCATGCTGGAAGAGTTGTTTCATGATGCACAAACTAGCCCAGATCGGCGCCGGTTCCAACGGGGGATTCATCGTTTTGCCGCCTTGCCGCAACGTGTGGCAATCTCCACACGGGGTTTTGCCATGCTGATCCGCGCGCCCGCCATCCTCTGCGCCTCGCGCGCCCACGGTGAACACGGCGCGGTGGTGCGCATGATGACAGCGGATCACGGCCTGATTGCAGGCTATGTGGCCGGTGCGCACGGCCGCACGCTGCGCCCGGTGCTGATCCCGGGCAATCTGGTCGAAGCCCAGTTTGTGATCCGCAACGCGGGCCAGCTCCCTTCCGCCCGGCTCGAACTCATCACCAGCCGCGGCCCCTGGCTTGGCGAGCCGCTGGCCAGCGCCGGAATCGGCTGGATCACGACGCTGACCACCCGCGCCCTGCCCGAAGGCCAGCCCTTCCCTGCGATCCACGGCGCCTTGGAAGCGGTGCTTGATGCGATCTGCCATGCCCCTTCCGCGCGCGGCTGGGCGCGGGCCATCGCGGCCTATGAAATGCTGCTGCTGCAGGAGATCGGCTATGGTCACACGCCGATGCCCCCGCCCGACGAGCCATGGCAGAACCTCATCGCCCGGCTGGACAGGCAGGGCCTCGCCCTTGCCAAGCACCTGCTTGCCGATCCGCGCCGCGATGGTATGGCGGCGCGCGACATGCTGATCGAGCGGTTGAGGCGGATCGGCGGCGAGGCCCAATCTTCTGGGTAAGTACAGTGACAAGTTCAAGGATGGCGTGATGAAGATTGCAGTTCTGCCGGGCGATGGCATCGGCCCCGAAGTGACGCGCGAGGCGCTGCGTGTGCTCGATGCGCTGGATCTGGGCATCGCGCGCGAGGAAGCGCTGGTTGGCGGCGTCGCCTTTCATGCCACCGGCCATCCGCTTCCGCCCGAAACCCTTGCCCTTGCCGCAGCCTCGGATGGCGTTCTCTTCGGCGCGGTCGGCGATCCCACTTGCGATGCGCTTGAGCGGCACTTGCGCCCCGAACAGGCGATCCTCGGCCTGCGCAAGGAACTCACCTTGTTCGCCAACTTGCGCCCCGCCAAGGTTTTCGCCGGGCTCGAAGGTCACTCCGCGCTGCGCCCCGAAGTGGCGGGCGCCATCGATCTCCTGATCGTGCGCGAGCTTAACGGCGACGTCTATTTCGGCGAAAAGGGCTTTCGCACCACCGCCAGCGGTGAACGCGAAGGCTGGGACATGATGTCCTACAGCGAAAGCGAAGTGCGCCGCATCGCCCACATCGCCTTCCGCGCTGCGCAAGGCCGGAAGGGCCGCCTCTGCTCGGTCGACAAGGCCAATGTCCTCGAAACCTCGCAGCTGTGGCGCGATGTCGTGATCGAAGTCGCCAAGGAATACCCCGACGTGGCGCTCGAACACATGTACGTCGACAACGCGGCGATGCAGCTGGTGAAAAGCCCCGGCCAATTCGATGTCGTCGTCACCGGCAACCTGTTTGGCGATATTCTCTCCGATCAGGCCAGCATGTGCGTCGGCTCGATCGGCCTCCTCGCCTCCGCCTCGCTGGGCGAGCGGCAGACGCAGTATGGCACCTTCGGCCTTTATGAACCGATCCACGGCTCCGCGCCCGATATTGCCGGAAAGGGCCTCGCCAATCCCATAGCCACGATCCTGTCGCTCGCGATGCTGCTGCGCCATTCGCTGGGGCTTGCGGATGCGGCAGACCGGATCGAGGCCGCTGTTGCGCGCACTTTGGCCGACGGAGTCCTTGGCCGCGATCTGGGCGGCAAGGCGGGAACTACGGAAATTGGTGACGCGGTGCTCGCAAGGCTGTAAGCGCGCGCCTCATGCTGCAACTTGCTGTCATCCTGCCCACCTTCAACGAGCGCAAGAACATTGCGCCCATGGTCGAGCGCCTTGATGCCGCGCTTAAGGGCCTGTCGTGGGAGGCGATCTTCGTCGACGACAACAGCCCCGATGGCACGGCCGAAGAAGCGCGCCGCATTGGCCGCGATGATCCGCGCGTCCGTGTGATCGAGCGCATCGGGCGGCGCGGCCTTGCCTCTGCCGCGATTGAGGGCATGTGCGCCACCGCTGCGCCCATCGTGGCGGTGATGGACGCCGATCACCAGCACGATCCCGCGCTGCTCCCCGGCATGTACGCAGCCGTCAGCAGCCCGGACTACGACGTCGCCTATGCCTCGCGCTTTGCCGAAGGCGCCAGCACCGAAGCGTGGGGCCGGCCTGACCGGGTGAAGGCCTCGGGCCTTGCCAACCGCATCGCTCGCCGCGTGACGGGCGTGCAGCTCTCCGATCCGATGAGCGGCTACTTCATGCTCCGCGCCGAAACCCTGCGGGCAGACGCGCACCGCCTTTCTGGCGTGGGCTTCAAGATCCTCCTCGATATTCTCGCCACGGTCGATGCGCCGCTCCGCGTCAAGGAATTCCCGTTGAACTTTGCCGCCCGCGCCGAAGGCGAAAGCAAGCTTGATCGCACGGTCGTGTTCGAATTCCTGATCGGCCTCTATGACAAGTGGCTGGGCCGCATCATCCCGACGCGGTTTGCCCTGTTCGGCACGATCGGCGGCCTCGGCGTGATCGTCCACATGGCCGTCCTCGCCACCGTGCTCGGCGCGTTCGGCCAGAAAGTGCTCTATCACAACTGGTCCGACCAGATCGAGTTCATCATCGCGCAGACCTCTGCGGCCATCGTCGCGATGCGCTTCAACTTCATGCTCAACAACGAGCTGACCTATGCCGACAAGCGCCTGCGCGGCTTCGTGCCCTTGCTGCGCGGCTGGGCCAAGTTCGCGCTCACATGCTCGGTCGGCCTCCTCGCCAACGTCGGCGCGGCCGCCGCGCTGATGCGCATGGGCTTCCACGCCTATCCGGCTGCCATTGTCGGCATCGTCGTCGGCTCGGTGTGGAACTTCGCGCTTTCGAGCAAGTTCGTCTGGGGCAAGTACTGAGCCGTCAGGTCCTCCCCATTTTTGCGAAGCACAAATGGGGAGGTGGCATTCGCGCAGCGAATGACGGAGGGGTTTCGGGCCGCCTACCGCCAGCTATCGAGCCACGTGAAATCCCGGTAGGAATTCTTGCCCTCCAGCGCTGCAGCTGAAAGGATCGGGTAAAACCCGACGAACAGCATCGCCGATAGCACCACGCTCAACACCCCCAGCCAGCGCCGCCCCTGCTCCCACCAACCCGCCAGCACCAGCGCCAGCGCCGCCATCAGAAACACGCTGGCCAGCGCATAGTGATAATAGAACTGCACCGGCTTGCCGTTGATCGCCCAGAAAATCAGGCTGTCGATGTAGAGCACCACCACCGCACCGCGCAGCCGGTCGCCCTGCCGCAGCCCGGCCCAAAGGCACAGCATCAGCGCGGGCAGCCCGGCCAGCATGGTGAAGGGATTGCCGATCATCAGCACCCCGCGCTGCGCCCCGTCCCACGGCGAATAGAAGAACCAGATCGGGCGGATGTTGAACACCCATTGCCACCACCGGCTCATGTAGAGGTGCGGCTTCACCACGCTGTCCTGCAATTGCAGCATGTATTGCTGCCACGGGATCAGCCCGCGCAAGGTCAGCGGCTGTACCTTGTAGAAGAACGCGGGGGCAAAGGTCGCGAAATAGGCTATCAGCGGCACCACGCCGAGCCACACCGCGGCCTCCAGCAGCGAAACACCAGGTATCGGCCCCGCATCGCGCGCGATCAGCAAACCGCGCCGCCGCCCGGCCAGCGCCCACCAGCGGTCCCACGCAAACAGCAGCCCCGGCAGCGCAAGCAGCGGCGCGCCGTTCCACTTGCCGCCCAGCGACAGCCCCAGAAACACCCCGCACAGTGCCAGATGCAGCCGTGATCCCTTGCGCCACGCCAGCGCGGCTTGCCAGAAGGCCAGCGCCATCATGCTCGCCATCGCCATGTCCAGCATCGCGATCCGGCTCAGCACGAACCAGATGAAATTGGTGGCAAACAGCAGGCCGAACAGCAGCGTGGCGGGCCGCGACAGGCTCGCCCACCACAGGGCGCGCATTCCGGCAAACAGCCCCAACGTGCCCAGCAGCGCATTGGGCAGCCGCCAGCCCCACGGGTTATCGCCGAACACCAGCATACCCAGCGCGATCATCTCCTTGCCCAGCAG
>JAIXYF010000146.1 GCA_027490345.1 Novosphingobium sp. | reverse complement strand
TTCCCGCCGCAGATGCAGGAAACCTATGCCGAGGATATCCGCAGCCACCGCCTGCGCCGCGAACTGATCGCGACCAAGCTGGCCAACCGGATCGTCAACGATCTCGGGCCGGTGCATCCGTTCGAACTGGTTGAAGAGGAAGGCGTCAGCCTTGCGCAAGTGGCTTCGGCCTTCGTCGTGGCGGCGCGGCTGCTTGATCTCAAGGGCATCTGGACGCTGCTCGATGGGCCGGACGGCGATGCTATGCCCGAACAAGTGCGGCTCTCGCTCTATGGGCGCGTGGCCGCAGTGCTGCGCGGCCATATCGCCGATGTGCTGCGCGCCGGGCATGGCAGTACCGAACCGGGCAAGCTGATCGCGCAGCTCGCCCCCGGCGTCTCGCAGCTTGCAGCTGCGACTGGCGAACTGCTGCAGGGCGAGGCCAAAGTGCAGGCGCGGCGCATGCTGGCGGAGCTGACCGATGCCGGTGTGCCAGAGCACGTGGCGCAGCGCATCGCACATCTCGTCGATATGGACGGGGCCATTGGCCTCGCTCACCTCGCCGCCACGCGCGCGATCGATCCGGCCTTGCTCACGGCCGCGTTCTCCGCACTCGGCTCGGCGCTGGGGCTCGATTGGGCGCAGCAGGCGGCCAGCCGGATGAGCCCGTCCGATCCGTGGGAGCGGCTGCTCGTCGCGGGCCTGGCGCGCGATTTTCAGCAGATGCGCCTCGATTTCCTCGCCCGCGCTGCCGGGCAGGATCCCGCTGCAACCGTGGCGCAGTGGCTGGAGGCGCAGGCCGTCCCGGTCCGCAATTTCCGCGCGCTGACGGGCCGGGCGCAAGGGGCTGGCGGGGTTGCACCCGCGATGCTCGCGCAGCTGGCCAGCCAGGCGCGGACGCTGCTCGCGCGATAATCAGCTGGGCCGCGCCGGACATTCTCGCTCCAGCCAGTTGACGCAGCCGCCGTTTTCGCCAAATCCGCGCTCACGATAAGGAGTGCGGGCATGAGCGAAACGGATCTGGCGGCGGATGTGGTGATTGTCGGTGCGGGCCACGGCGGCGCGCAAGCGGGAATCGCGCTGCGGCAGAACGGGTTTGCCGGGACGATCATGGTGGTGGGGCGCGAGCCGGAACTGCCCTATGAGCGCCCGCCGCTCTCCAAGGAATACCTCGCGCGCGACAAGACGTTCGACCGCATCATGATCCGCCCCGAAGCCTTCTGGGCGGACAAGGCCGTGACGATGCTGCTCGGCACCGAAGTGACTGCGCTCGATGCCGCTGCGCACGTCGCGACGCTGAGCGATGGGCGCAGCCTCAAGTATGGCCACATGATCTGGGCGGCGGGCGGTGACCCGCGCAAGCTGACCTGCGAGGGAGCCGATCTGGCGGGCGTCCACGCCGTGCGCACGCGCGCGGATGTGGACCGGCTGATGGGCGAACTCGATGCCGGGGCCAGCCGCGCCGTGGTGATCGGCGGCGGCTATATCGGGCTTGAAGCGGCAGCGGTGCTCACCAAGCTCGATTGCCACGTCACCCTGCTCGAAGCCTTGCCGCGCGTGCTGGCGCGCGTTGCGGGTGAGGCGCTGTCTGCGTTCTACGAAGCCGACCACCGCGCGCACGGCGTTGATCTGCGCACCGGCGTCGCGATCGATTGCCTGGTGGGTGAAGGCGGCAAAGTCACCGGCGTGAAGCTGGCCGATGGAACAGTGCTGCCCGCCGATCTCGTCATCGTCGGCATCGGCATCATCCCTTGCGTCGAACCGCTGCGCGCGGCGGGCGCGGAAGGGGCCAACGGCGTGAATGTCGATGCGCAGTGCCGCACCTCGCTGCCCGATGTCTTTGCCATCGGCGACCTCGCCGCCCATGCCAATGCCTTTGCCGATGGCGCGGTGATCCGGCTGGAATCGGTGCAGAACGCCAATGACATGGCGACCGTTGCGGCCAAGACGATCTGCGGGGTGGAGGCCGCCTATCACGCGGTGCCGTGGTTCTGGTCGAACCAGTATGACCTCAAGCTCCAGACCGTCGGCCTCTCAACCGGGCACGATACCGTGGTCACGCGCGGCGATCCGGCCACGCGCAGCTTCTCGGCCATTTACCTCAAGGCGGGCAAAGTGATCGCGCTCGATTGCGTCAACATGGTCAAGGACTATGTGCAGGGCCGCAAGCTGGTGGAAGCAGGGGCGGTGATCGCGCCCGAGAAGCTGGCGGATGCGGGTACGCCGCTCAAGGAACTGGCATAACCTCCGCGAGCCGGTCCAAGGCCCAGCTCGCGGCATCGGCCACGGCAGGGTCCGGATCGGCCAGCAGGCGCTGCACCGGAGCCATGAGCGCCGCCTCGCCGCTGTTGCCCGCAGCGTAGAGGCAATTGCGCACGAACCGGTCGCGCCCGATGCGCTTGATCGGGGAGCCCGCGAAGAGCGCGCGGAAAGCGGCGTCATCCAGTGCGAGCAATTCGGCAAGGCGCGGCGCGGCGAGTTCGGCGCGCGGCAGGAATGCCTTGTTGGTCGCTGCCGTGCTGGCAAAGCTGTTCCACGGGCAGACCGCCAGACAATCGTCGCAGCCATAGATGCGGTTGCCCAGCGCCCGGCGAAACTCCGCAGGGATCGGCCCCTTGTGCTCGATGGTGAGGTAGGAAATGCAGCGCCGCGCATCGAGCCGGTAGGGCGCGGGGAAAGCGTCCGTCGGGCAGGCCTGCTGGCAGGCGGTGCATGTGCCGCAGCGGTCCGCATGGGGGGCATCGGGCGGCAGATCGAGCGTGGTGTAGATCGCGCCGAGGAACAGCCACGAGCCGTGG
>JAIXYF010000195.1 GCA_027490345.1 Novosphingobium sp. | reverse complement strand
CGGATCGCGCGGGGGCAGCGCGCCAAAGGTGCGCTCCAGCGCGGCAACCGTCTCGTCGCGGTTGAAATCGCCGAAAATGTCGATCTCCACCGGCCCCTGCTTCAGCAGCGCAGACCACACGCGGCGGAAGCCTTCGGGATTGGCGCGCGCCATTTCGGCAGGATTGGGCACGGCATAGCGCGGATCGCCATCCTTGAGCAGCCAGCCCGCATCGCGCTGCATCACCGATGCGGCCGAGGCATTGGTCGCTTCATAGCCAAGGCGCGCGGCGGCCTGCGCGCGCACCACCGGGTTGGCATCCCAGCGCGGCATGGCAAGCTTGGCGGCAAACAGATAGAGCTGATCAGCAAGGTCTGCGGGCCGGGTATCGGCCGACATCTTGAAGCTGGTATCCTCGATATCGAAATCGAGGCTGAGTTTGCGGCCCGTCGCCAGCCGGTCCAGTTGCTCGCGTCCCACGTTGGCAAAGCCGCTGTCCATCAGCGCCGTCTCACCCAGCGAGCCATAGACCGCATCCTTGGGATCGATCACGGCGTAGCCGCCGCCAAAGTGCACGCGCACGATCACGCGGCCCGGTTCGGCCTCGTTCGACCAGAGCAGCGCCTTCACGCCGTTGGAAAGCTCGATCCGTTCGATGCCCAGCAGCCCCGTACCTTCGGTGCTGACCAGCTTGCCCGGCGTGCCGATCGGCGGCAGATCCTTGAAGCTGAGCGAACTGGCCGCAAGGCGGCTGGCCGCCGATGGCGCGGCAGGCGCCAGCAGCGCGGCGCGCAAGTCTGCCTCGGTGCCATCGGACGCCTTGGGCGTGATCAGCACCGGGCGGATGACCGTGCCCTTGAACAGCGCGCGGGTGTGCTCCAGCACCGCTGCGGGCGTGAACAGCGGGATCGACGAGCGGAAGATGCTGTAGACCGTATCAGGATTGGCCACCGTCTCGCGGATGTCGACCGCATCGGTGATGTCTTCGGCCAGTTTCGATCCCGCCAGGGTTTCCTGCGTTTCCACCGGCACCTTGAAGGCCACGTCGAACTCGGCCACCTCGCGCGCGATTTCCTCTTCGGTCGGCGGCGTGGCCAGCGCATCGGCGATCACCGCGCGCACGTCCTTGACGGCCGCCCTCCAGTCGTCGGTCAGCGGGGTCACCGTCACCAGCGTGGCATCGGCAGAGCGGCTGATACGCTGCTGCTCGACTTGCGCGGAAAGATAGCTGCCCCCGGCGCGGGCGCGGCCTTCCAGCCGGCGGTTGATGATCGCCAGCCCCAGCCGGTCGATCATCAGGCCCTGATTATAAACGATGGTATCGCGCTTCTGGTGCCAAGGGCGCAGCACGGCATAGTTGAACACGCGCGGCAGATCGGGCTCCACCATCACTTTGGCATCGCCCACGGGATTGGCCGGATCGGCCCCCACAGGCGGCTTCGGCGCACCGAAATCGGGCTGGGGCGGACGCTTGCCACGGGGATAGCTGGCGCCCTTCCATGTGCCGAACCACTGCTTGATATGCGTGATCATCGCCTGCGGATCGGCATCGCCCGCCACCACGATCACCGCGTTATCGGGCCGGTACCACGCATCGTGGAAAGCCTTGACCTTGGCCGGAGTGGCCGCATTCAGCGTTTCCTCCGTGCCGATGGGCGAACGGCTGCCCAGCGGCTGCCCGGCAAAGAAGATCGCGCGGGTGCCATCGAGAATGCGCGTCTGCGGGCCAGACCGTTCGCGCATTTCCGCCAGCACGATCGGCACTTCGGTGTTCACGCCCGTCTCAGTAAAGATCGGCGCGGTGATCATGCCCGAAAGCAGGCGGAAGGTCTCATCCAGCTTGGCGGGCGAGATATCGGGAATATCCAGCTTGTAGACCGTTTGCGTCGGGCTGGTTTCGGCATTGGTATCGCTGCCGAAGGTGGCGCCAAGGCGCTGCCAGGCCGGAATCGCCTCTCCGGCCTTGAGGTATTTCGAATCGCGGAAGGTGAGGTGCTCGATCAGGTGGGCATAGCCGCGCTGCGGTTCCGTCTCATAAAGCGAGCCGGCATCGATCAGCATCCGCACCGAAATCTGGCCCGGCGGCACCCCGTTGCGGCGCACGGCATAGCGCAGGCCATTGGGTAGGACGCCGAAGATCCAAGCCTTGTCCTGCGGCACATCGCTGTCGCGATAGAGCCAGGGCACGGCACCAGCTGCCGCTTTTTGAGGCAGAGCCTTGGCAGGTGCCTTTACTGGCGGCCTGGCCAGCGCTGGCGCCGGGGCGCCCAGCAGCCCGATCAAGGCCGCGGCAAAAACGGGGGAGAGGGCGCGGCGCGTGCGCGGGGCGAACCGGGTCAGAAGATCCATAGGGCCTGTATAGGGGGGCATAAAATGAAGGACCAGTGAATTGGTCCTTCATTTCCCAACCGCAATGGGGTTCAATTCTTCGGCTTTTCAGCCGGCTCACCCGACTGCTTTTCGACCGCCGTACGCATCGCCGTGATCTCGGCCTCGGTCTTGAAATCCGCCAGTTCGACCTGGAACACGAGATCGGAATTGGCCGGGATCGGGCCAGTGCTCCGCTCGCCATAGCCGAGAGCGGCGGGAATGCAGAAGCGCCAGATGCTGCCCTTGCTCATCAGCAGCAGGCCCTCGGAAAAGCCCTTGATCACCGCGCCGGTGGAAAAGGCCTGCGTCACGTTCTGATCGAAAACCGTGCCATCGGCGGCAAGGTAGCCGATATAGTTGACCAGCACATAATCGCCGCGGGCGGGCTTGGGCGCCTGAGCATCCCGCAGCACGCGGGTGCCAAGGCCCGAGGCGGTGGTGGCGCTGCACACGCGCTGCGCGGCGGGCACGACAGGATTGAGCGGCACCGGCAGGATCTCGGACAGAGCAGCGGCCGGGGCAGCGGCCAGGGCAGGCGCAGCGGCCGCCACGGGTGCCACGGCCGGAGCGGCGGCCACAGGCGCCTGCGCCAGAGCCGGCGCAGAGGCCAGCGCAGCAAGGGAAACGGAGAGGGCGATTCGGCCAAAGCCGCAGAGCAAAGTGGTCATGCGCGCGCTCATAAACCAGCGATGTTACACTCGCCAGCAGGGAAACGGGCCGCAGCGGGCAATTTCAGCCCCAGTGCCCCCCGTAAGCTCCAGTGTCCCCTTGACCCCTTGCGCGCGCGGCCTACATGCTTGGCCATGTTTATCGAAACCGAAACCACCCCGAACCCCGCCACGCTCAAGTTTCTGCCGGGCGAGATCGTCATGGCCTCCGGCACGCGTGAGTTCACGTCGCCCGAAGCCGCCGCCGCGTCTCCGCTGGCTGAGGCGCTGTTTACGCTGGGCGACGTGACGGGCGTGCTGTTCGGGCGGGATTTCATCGCGGTCACCATCGCTCCGGGTTCGGAATGGGCCGCGCTCAAGCCGCAGGTTCTGGCCCTTCTGCTCGATCATTTCGTAGCGCAGGCCCCCCTGTTCACCGCCGCCGGAGCCGATTTCGTGGTTCCGGGCGAAGCGGATGACGACACGCATTATGGCGATGATCCCGCCGATGCCGAAATCGTCGATCAGATCAAGGATCTCATCGAAACCCGCGTGCGCCCCGCCGTGGCCAACGATGGCGGCGACATCATCTACCGGGGTTTCCGCGAAGGCGTGGTCTATCTCAAGATGCAGGGCGCCTGCTCGGGTTGCCCCTCGTCCACCGCCACGCTCAAGAACGGCATTGAATCGCTGCTCAAGCACTATGTGCCCGAAGTGAGCGAAGTACGCGCTGCCTGATCTGAACCCCGCCTGATCTGAACTGCGCCTGATCTGAATTGCAAAGGTTCCTGCTCCATGTCCCTGCCGCTTGACGATACCGCGCTCGACAGGGTCTTTCGCAGTGCCCGCAGCTTCAACGGTTACCTCGACAAGCCGGTGAGCGAGGCGCAGCTTCATGCCATCTGGGATCTGATGAAGATGGGGCCGACTTCGGCCAACCAGATGCCGGCCCGGCTCGTGTGGTGCACCAGCGCTGCGGCAAAGGAAAAGCTGGCCGCCTGCGCCAGCGGCACCAATGGGCCAAAGATCCTCGCCGCGCCGGTCTCGGTGATCATCGGCATGGATCTGGATTTTCATGAACAGCTGCCATGGCTGTTCCCCCATGCCGATGCGAAAAGCTGGTTCGCCGGGAACGACGCGCTTCGTGAGGCATCGGCCATGCGCAATTCCACGTTGCAGGGCGCCTACTTTATCATCGCAGCACGCCTGCTCGGGCTGGATACCGGGCCGATGTCGGGCTTCAGCAATGCCGCGGTCGACGAGGCTTTCTTCGCGGGTACACGCGTGCGCTCCAATTTTATCGCGACGCTTGGCTATGGCGATCCGGCCACGATCTTCGAGCGCAGCCCGCGCCCCGATTTCGCCACGTTCAACACGCTGGCCTGAAGGCTCTGCTCCCTTGCGAAGGTTGGTGATCGACAGCGCGACCGAAGCCTGCTCGGTAGCTTTGTTTGATGATACGCAGCTTGTTGCTGGCGCATGGGCGATGCTCGGGCGCGGCCATGCCGAACAGCTCGTGCCGATGATCGCGGCGCTGCCGGGCAAGGGCCGCGCCGACGCCATCGCGGTCAATACCGGGCCGGGCAGCTTTACCGGCATCCGGGTCGGCCTTGCCGCCGCGCGCGCGCTTGCGCTGGTCTGGCAGGTGCCGCTGGCAGGCTATTCCTCCCTCGCGCTGGTTGCCGCCATGGGCCGCGCCGCTGATCCCGCTGCCGCGATCGATGTGGCGATGAGCGGGGGACACGGGGAATGGTTCTTCCAGCCGTTTGCCGCCGATGGCAAAGCCCTTGCCGAAGCCGCATCGCTGCTGCCCGAGGCCGCAGCCGCCGCTTCGGGGGCAAGCCGCGTGTGCGGCAGCCAGGCGCAGGCGCTGGCGGCGCTGCGCGGTGGTGCCCCTACGGCGCAGCCCCCCATGGCAGAGCTGTTATGGCCCGATGCCCGGGCCTTTGCCCTGCTCCCTGCCACCGCACTGCAGGGCGATCCCCTGCCCCGCTATGGCCGCGCGCCCGATGCCCGGCTACCGGCTGCGCCCCGGATTCCGGCGTGATCTTGGCATGACTCCGACATGACTTTGGGACCAGCAGACAACGGCGATGATCTTGATCGCATCATGGAGGTCATGGCCGGCTCCTTTGCCCCAGAATACGGTGAGGCCTGGAACCGGAGGCAGGTTTCGGATTCACTGCTGCTTGCCGGAACCCGCTATTGCCTGATCGGTGCAGATGGATCGCTGGCGCCGCCGGGCGAAGACCCCGTGGCCGGGTTCGCGCTGCTGCGCTCCATGTTCGATGAAGAAGAACTGCTGCTTTTCGCAGTATTGCCGCAGTACCGGGGCAAAGGGCTAGGTGCAGCGCTGCTCGGCGCCGTGATTGCAGATGCCAATGCGCGCGGCATCAGCCGCCTGTTTCTGGAAATGCGCCGCAACAACCCGGCGGGCAAGTTGTATGCCCGCTTTGGCTTCCGGACTATCGGGATCAGACCCAGATACTACCGCCTTGCCAGCGGCGAGCGGCTGGATGCGCTCAGCCAGGAGCTGATAATAACCGCCAAGTAAGGATATTTACGTGCATTTGGTTCGAGTTATGGACGAGCTTCCATAAAAAATTCGGATTCTTGCTCCGAAACGGTTGTAACGGCGATGCACAAGCGTATATGCATTATGGTCTACAACGGCATCAACCAGCCTAGACTGGGTCATGAACAAGATAACACCTGCAAAAAGGTCTCTGTGCAATGAGTGAAATCGACAACGACATGCGCGAAACGCTGATCACACTAACGTCTGATATCGTGGCCGCCCACGTCACCAACAACAGCGTGGCCGTGAACGATCTTCCGGTGCTGATCAGCAATGTCTATGCCGCACTCGCAGGCCTAAATCCCAGCCAGCCGGCCGCCGAACCCATGCCGGAACCTGCGGTTTCGATCCGCGCTTCGGTGAAGAACGATCACATCGTCTGCCTTGAAGACGGCAAGAAGCTCAAGATGCTCAAGCGCCACTTGATGACGCGCTACAACATGACACCCGATCAGTATCGCACGCGCTGGAGCCTGCCGGCCGATTATCCGATGGTCGCCCCGGCTTATGCCGAAAAGCGCCGCGAACTGGCCAAGAAGATCGGCCTCGGCCGCAAGCCTGCACCCAAGCGCGGCCGCCCGGCCAAGGTTGCTGGCTGATGCTTCCTTAAGGAAGCATCAGCCAGCAACCTTGGCCGG
>JAIXYF010000024.1 GCA_027490345.1 Novosphingobium sp. | reverse complement strand
CGCCCAAGAAGCTTACCCGCGCGTTTGCGCTGCTGCAGTTCGGCTTCATCGGCGGGACCACGCTTGGCCCGCTGATCGGCGGGGCGCTGGTGGTGATGAGCGCCAGCTGGGAGCCCACGCAGCTTGGCCCGCTGACCATTCGCGGCTGGCAGTGGATCCTGATGTTCATGGGCCTGCCCGGCCTGCTGGTGGGTCTGCTGTTTCTGACGGTGCAGGAACCGGTGCGGCTGGCCCCTGCTGCCGATGCGCCAAAAGTGCCGCAAGGCGCCGGGCTTGGCCGCAAGATCCTGACCTTCATGGGCCTCGATGCCCTGCGCGCGATCAACGCCAAGCCGCGCGTCTACTATCCGCTGTTCGGTGCGCTGGCGCTGAGCGCGGTCGAGGTGTTTGGCCTCCAGTTCTGGCGCGTGCCGTTCATGATCCGCACGTTCGGCTGGAACGAGCAGCAGATCGGCGCGGCGCTCGGGATCACGGTGCTGGCAGGTTCGCTTTCGGGCCTGCTGCTGGGCAGCGTGCTGGTCGAATGGCTGGCGAAGCGGCACAAGGACGCCAATGTCCGCGCCGCCGCGATCTGCTTTGCGGGGACCACGGTCAGCTCGATTGCCGCGATCCTGATGCCGACAGCCTGGGGCTCGATGATCCTGTTCGGCTTTTCGGGCATGTTCGGGCTGGCGGGCGCAGTGCCGCAGAATGCAGCGGTGCAGCGCGTGGCCCCCAACGACATGCGCGGGCAGGTGACGGCGTTCTACTTGTTCATGTTCACGTTCTTCGGCGCGATGGGCAGCTTCGTGGTGGGCCGGGTGCAGGATGTGATCATCGGTGATCCGACGCAGCTGTGGAAGGCCCTGCTGATCACGGCCTGCACGCTGCTGCCGCTCGCCACGTTCCTGATGATCCGGGCGATCAAGCCCTACCGCGAGGAAGTGGAACGGCTGGAGGCTGCCGGGCTCTGACCTAAACGGCGTTGACAGCACCGCGCCGAATGATGATTGTTAGGCATACGAACTAATTGGGAGACGTCCGATGTCCGAAGACCGCATTTCTGCGCTGGAAGGCAAGCTCGCCGAAATGGAGCGCCGCCTGACGGTGCGCGAGGATGAGCTTGATATCCGCAAGCTGCAGCACCTCTATGGCTACCTGATCGACAAGTGCCTCTATAACGAGACGGTCGATCTCTTCACGCCGGACGGCCAGGTGCGCTTCTTCGGCGGGGTGTGGAAGGGCCAGGAAGGCGTGCGGCGGCTTTATGTGGAGCGGTTCCAGAAGCGCTTCACCTATGGCAACAACGGGCCGATCGATGGCTTCCTGCTCGATCATCCGCAATTGCAGGACATCATCAACGTGCAGCCGTGCGGCGAAATCGCCTTCGGCCGCGCGCGCTCGATGATGCAGGCCGGCCGCCACAAGGACTATGAAGGCGACGCGCCGCATCTCAAGGCCCGCCAGTGGTGGGAAGGCGGCATTTACGAGAACACCTACAAGAAGGTGGATGGCGTGTGGCGGATGCACATCCTCAATTACATGCCGATCTGGCATGCCGATTTCGAGCATGGTTGGGCGCATACCCCGCACGAATACGTGCCGTTCCCCAAGGTCACTTATCCCACTGACCCGACCGGGCCGGACGAACTGATCAAGGACCACTGGCTGTGGCCCACCCACAAGGTCAACGCTTTCCACATGAAGCACCCGGTGACGGGCGAGGAAATCGTGGCGCAGCGGTGGCAGGGTGATATCGACCGTGAAAACGCCAAGGCCAAAGGCTGACCATTCCATGACCTATCCTTCGCTGCACATGATGATCGCCGGGGAACGCATCTCCGGCGGTGGCCGCCGCACCCATGCGGTGATCAATCCGGCCACGGGCGAGACCATCGGTGAACTGCCGCTGGCCGAGCCCGCCGATCTCGACCGCGCGCTGGAGACGGCGCAGCGCGGCTTCCGGCTGTGGCGCAAATCCACCCCGCAGCAGCGCGCTGCCGTACTGAACGGCGCGGCGCGGCTTATGCTGGAGCGACAGGAATATCTGGCGCGCATTGCCACGCTGGAGCAGGGCAAGACGCTGGCGGAAACCCGCATCGAAGTCTTGATGAACGTGGGCCTGTTCCAGTTTTATGCGGGCGAGGTATTTCGCATCTATGGCCGCGCGCTGGTGCGCCCCGAAGGCATGCGATCGACCGTGATGCACGAGCCGGTGGGGCCGGTCGCGGCGTTTGCGCCGTGGAACTTCCCGCTGGGCAATCCGGGCCGCAAGCTGGGCGCGCCGATTGCGGCGGGCTGTTCGGTGATCCTGAAAGCGGCGGAGGAAACCCCGGCTTCGGCGCTGGGCGTGCTGCAGTGTCTGCTTGATGCAGGGCTGCCGGCAGAGGTGGCGCAAGCGGTGTTCGGCGTGCCCGATGAAGTCAGCCGGCATCTGCTTGGCTCACCCATCATCCGCAAGCTGAGCTTCACCGGCTCCACGCAAGTGGGCAAGCATCTGGCCAAGCTCGCGGCAGAGGACATGAAGCGCACGACGATGGAACTGGGCGGGCACGGCCCGGTGCTGGTGTTCGGCGATGCCGATATCGACCGCGTCCTCGATACGGTCGTCATGCAGAAATATCGCAATGCCGGGCAGGTTTGCGTCAGCCCGACGCGGTTTATCGTCGAGGAAAGCGTTTACGATCAGTTCCGCAATGCCTTTGCCGAGCGGGCCAAGGCGATCACCGTGGGCAATGGTCTGGATGAGGCGACGCGCATGGGGCCGATGGCCAATCCTCGGCGGCCCGAGGCGATGGACCGGCTCATCGGCGATGCGGTGCAGCGCGGCGCGCTCCTCCACTCCGGCGGCGAACGTGTCGGCAATGCCGGGTTCTTCTATGCGCCTTCGGTGCTGTCCGGCATTCCGCAGGACGCCGCGATCATGAACGAGGAGCCGTTCGGCCCGGTTGCGCTGATCAACGCCTATGCGGGTGAGGAGGCGATGATCGTGGAGGCGAACCGGCTGCCCTATGGCCTTGCCGCTTATGCTTGGACTACGGACGGCAAGCGCCAGCAGCGCCTTGCGCGGGAGATTGAGGCCGGGATGGTGGGCATCAACACCAATATGATCGGCGGCGCGGATGCGCCTTTTGGCGGTGTCCGCTGGTCAGGCCATGGGGCGGAAGACGGGCCGGAAGGCGTGCTGGCCTGCATGGTGATCAAGGCAGTGCACGAAGGGTGAGCCGCCTTGGCGCAGCCTGCGGGTCAATGCTTGGGATGGCGGGGCCGCAAGTGCGCTGGTATGGCGCGGCTCGTCCCTTCCCCAATTGCCGAGAGCGCAATGAACCGCACCGCCACAGCCGCCTTCGCCGCCTTTGCGGCCAGCCTTGCCGCGCCTGCCTGCGCTGCGGAGGAAGATACCCAGCTGTGGGCTGCCGCCACCGCCATGGTCGATGTGCCGCGCGCAGAGGGGCAGGCGCCGCTCGTCGTGATGGCCGATGTGCAATATCGCTATTTCGGCAATGCCTCGCGCCTCGGGCAGAATCAGGTGCGCGCTTCGCTGGGCATCCGGGTGAACAAGACCACGGTGCTCTCGCAAGGCTATGTCTACACCCGCACGTCGCCGGCGCCGGGGACGGTCAGCCACGAACACCGCCCGTTTCAGCAGGCGATGTTTCGCGTGGCGGGCAATGGCAAGGGGCTGACGGTGATCGGGCGGGCCCGGCTGGAGGAGCGCATTCTCGAAGGATCGGGCGACATGGCCTTGCGCGCGCGCCAAATGCTGCGCGTGAATGCTCCGCTGGGCGGCGGCTTTGTGGCCATCGGCACGGGCGAGCTGTTCGTGAACCTGAATTCGGCCGATTGGGGGCCGCACGCGGGGTTCGATCAGTTCCGGGTATTCGGCGGGATCGGCGTGCCAGTCACGCGCGGCCTGTGGATCGAAGCGGGCTACATGAACCAGTATGTCGCGCGCCATCAGCGCGCCGACCGGATGAATCACAATATCGGCCTCACGCTGTCGCTCATCCGCTGATGGCGCCGGGGCTGGCGGGAAAAAGGAGCAGCCCATGAGCAGCGAACTCAAGACCGGAGGCCAGCAAGGCTATTTGCGCATCGCCGCCGAAGAAGCCTTTGCCACGCAGGAACAGATCGACGTGTTCCTGCGCATGATCCGCGATGGCACGGCCGACCGGGGCATGGTCTCGCTCTGGGGGTTCTATGCCACCAGCCCTTCTGAGCGCGCGATGCAGATCATGGAGCGGTTGCTCGATCTGGGTGAGCGGCGGATTGCGGACATGGATGCGACGGGCATCGACAAGGCAATCCTTGCGCTGACCTCGCCCGGCGTGCAGCCGATGCTGGATGCGGACGAGGCCAAGGGTATTGCGGCCCGCGCGAATGACACGCTGGCAGATGCCTGCGCAAAGTATCCTGACCGCTTCATCGGGCTGGGCACCGTCGCGCCGCAGGATCCGGAATGGTCGGCGGCGGAAATCCGGCGCGGGGCGGATGAGCTGTGCTTCAAGGGCATCCAGATCAACAGCCACACGCAAGGCGAATACCTCGACGATCCGAAATTCGATCCGATCTTCCGCGCGCTCGTCGATGTGGGCCAGCCGCTTTATATCCATCCCGCCACCCCGCCCGACAGCATGATCGGCCCGATGCTGGAAAGCGGGCTGGACGGTGCGATCTTCGGTTTCGGCGTGGAGACGGGGATGCATCTCCTGCGCCTCATCACCATCGGCATTTTCGACAAGTACCCGGACTTGCAGATCATGGTCGGCCATATGGGTGAGGCGCTGCCTTATTGGCTCTACCGGCTGGACTACATGCACCAGGCGGGCGTGCGCTCGCAGCGGTACGAGCGGATGAAGCCGCTGAAGAAGACCATTGCCGAATACATGCGCTCCAATGTGCTGATCACCAATTCGGGCATGGCGTGGGAACCGGCCATCAAGTTCTGCCAGCACGTGGTGGGCGAGGACCGGGTGCTTTACGCGATGGATTACCCCTATCAGTATGTGGCCGATGAAGTGCGCGCGATGGACGGCATGGACATGAGCCCTGAACTCAAGAAGAAGTTTTTCCAGACCAACGCCGAGCGCTGGTTCAAGCTGTGAGCGAGGGGCGCGCGCCGCAGCTTCCCACAGCGGTCGCGAAAGGCGGGCGCTATGCGCTCGTGATCCTGGCGCTGACGCAGGCGATGAGCCTGCTGGACCGGCAGATCCTTGCGATCCTGGCGCCTGCCATCAAGAAAGATCTCGGCGTCGGCGATGCAGAGATGGGGCTGCTGTATGGCACTGTCTTCGCGCTGTTCTATGCGTTGTTCTCGCTGCCGGTGGGGCGGCTGGCCGATGGCTGGGTGCGCACGCGGCTGCTGGCGATCAGCCTGCTGTTCTGGTCGGCGGCCACGGGGCTGGCGGGGCTCACCACCAGCTTTGCGATGCTGGCGCTCTCGAGGCTGGGCGTGGGAATTGGCGAGGCGGCAACCTCGCCTGCCGGCACGTCGCTGCTCTATGATTACTGGCCCCGGCAAAAGCGCGGGTTCGCGATGGCGGTGATGGCTTCGGCGATTGCGCTGGGGCTGGGCGGTTCGCTGATTCTGGGCGGGCTGGCGGCGCAGTGGTGGGATGCGGCGCATCCCGGCGGGGCGCTGCGCGGCTGGCAGTTCGCGTTTCTGGTGGCTGCCGCGCCCGGCTTTGTGCTGGCCGCCTTCCTGTGGACCATGCGCGAGCCTGAACGCGGGGTGATGGACGGCATCGCCACGCCGCCCGATCCGCGCCCCTTTGCCGCAAGCCTTGAAATGCTGGGCGCGGTGACGCCCGGTTTCCACTTGGCTGTCATGCGCGCGCGGCGGGCCAAGGCGGCGATGATCGCGCGCAATCTTGCGGCCATCGGCGTGATTGTCGCCGCGATGATGGTGCTGACCGCGCTGACCACCGCAATCTCTCCGCGCCCGCCGCTGGTGTTTGGCAGCGCGGCCATCAATCCGCATGCGCTGCAATGGGCGGTCATCGGGTTCGGCCTCGTAGTGATCGTCAATCTGGTGCAGGGCGTGAGCTTGTCCGATCCGCAAGCCAGCCGGGTGATCCGGGGATCGCCGACCGTGATGATGTGCATGGCGGTCGGCACGCTGCAATCGGTGCTGAATTACGGGATGATGGCCTTCAACCCCACGTTCCTGATCCGCACCTACCACCTCTCGCTGGGGGAGACGGCGCTGAAGTTCGGGCTGCTTTCGGCGGGCATGGGAATCATCGGTCCGCTGTTGTGGGGGCCGCTTTCAGATCGGCTGCAAAAGCGCTGGCCGGGGTCTGGCCGCGCGGGCGTGGCGCTGTTCGCGATGACCGTCTCGCCGCTGATGTCGCTGTGGGTCTATACCGCGCCCGATGCCGAGACCTTCTTCTGGCGCTTCCTGCCCTACAGCTTCATCCTCACCGGCTGGATGCCGCCGCTCTACGCGATCATGTACGAACAAGTGCTGCCCCGGATGCGCGGGCTGACCTCAAGCCTCTATCTGCTGGTGATGACGATCCTCGGGCTTGGTATCGGGCCCTATGTGGTGGGCCTGCTCTCCGACGCCACGGGCGACCTGCGCTTCGCGATGCTGAGTATCCAATGGGTAGCCGTGCCGATTGCAGTGCTGATGCTGGTCATCGCACTGCGGGCGGAGCGCGACGAGCAGGGGCTGCTGGCGCGGGCTTCTGATCGGTAAGCTGGTTTTCCTGTATAGTCAGTATCTCATATACTAGGAAATCATGCCGCGGATAATCAATGCCGCAGCACCAACCGGGATCCAGGCAAACCCAATCACAACTGCGATGGCACCCTGGCGATTTGCTGAGTCTTCTACGGTGTAAGTTG
>JAIXYF010000215.1 GCA_027490345.1 Novosphingobium sp. | reverse complement strand
GGCTACTGGTGGTCGCCCGATGGCAGCCGCCTTGCGGTGGAGCGCTTTGATGAGGCCAAAGTCGGCACCGTCACCCGCGCGGCCATCGGCGCGGACGGCACCAAGACCTTTGAGCAGCGCTATCCGGCAGCCGGCACGCCCAATGCCGAAGTCTCGCTCTGGGTGATCGGGGCCGATGGCACGAGCCGGGTGCAAGTTGATCTGGGCGCGGACAAGGACATCTACCTCGCCCGCGTCGATTGGGCGCCAGATGGCAAGACGCTCTATGTCCAGCGCGAAGACCGTGCGCAGACCCGGCTCGACATGCTCAAGGTCGATCCCGCAACGGGCAAGGCGGAGGTTCTGTTCACCGAAAAGGCGGCGCAGGGCAGCTGGATCAACTTGTCCGATGCCTACCGCTTCCTTGCCGATGGCAGCCTCATCTGGTGGTCGGAGCGTGACGGGTTCGGCCATCTCTATCGCTTTGAGGAGAACCACCACCTCGAAAGCCAGTGGAAGCAGCTAACGCGGGGGCCGTGGGTCGTCACCGATCTGCTGGGTGTCGATCAGAAGACCGGCCGCGTAACCTTCACGGCCACGCGCGATGATGTCCTGGCGCCGCAGGTCTATGCCTTCGATCTGAAGCATCCCGAAAAGCTGGACCGGCTGACCGATCCCGCCTTCCACAACAGCGCGGCGATGGACCGCAAGGGCCAGACGCTTGTCGTCACCCGCAGCGCCGATGCCCAGCCGCCGCAGGCCTATCTCGCGGATGCTGCTGGCAAGCGCATAGCGTGGATCGAGGAAAACCGCGTGGAGGGCGCGCATCCTTATGCGCCGTTCCTTAGCCGCCACCGCCCAGCCGCATTCGGCACTGTTCCGGCTGAAGACGGCACCCCGCTGCACTGGATGATGATCACCCCGCCGCTGGAGCCGGGCAAGCGCTACCCGGTGTTTTCCTACCACTACGGCGGCCCGCACGCGCAAGTGGTGAACAAGGGCTGGCAGGGCGCGCTGGCGCAGGCCATCGTGGACAAGGGCTATATCTATTTCGCCATGGACGGGCGCGGCTCGGACAATCGCGGTGTCGCGTTCGAAAGCGCCATAAACCGTGCGATGGGCTCGGTCGAAGTGGCCGATCAGCTGGCGGGCGCGCGCTTCCTCAAATCGCTGGGCTATGTCGATCCGGCGCGCATCAGCACGTTCGGCTGGTCCTATGGCGGCTATATGACGCTGAAAATGCTGGAACAGCATCCCGGCGAATGGGCTGCCGGCGTGGCTGTCGCGCCTGTCACGCGGTGGGAGCTGTATGACACGCACTATACCGAGCGGTATCTTGGCGATCCGAACAAGCAGCCCAAGGTTTACGAAACCTCCGGCGCGCTGGCTGATGCCGCGAAGATCACGGACCCGCTCCTGCTCATCCACGGCATGGCGGACGACAACGTGGTGTTCGAAAACTCCAGCGCGCTGATCGGCAAGCTGCAGGGCGCGGCCGTGCCGTTCGAAATGATGCTCTATCCCGGCTTCACGCACCGCATCGGTGGGCCGAAGATCAGCAAGCACCTCTATGAAACGATCTTCCGCTTCCTCGATAAGAATGGTGCGGGCAGCGAGAAATGAAGAAGGACGTCCGGAGCAGGGCAGGCCCCCATGCTCCGGACGTCCTCGTTCATCCAGCCCGTTGCGAACGGCTTGTTCGGAACGGCCTTATCAGAACATCCTGATCAGAACACGAAGTCCGTGACGTCGATCAGGGCCATGCGCGTGTTGAGCAGCGCAATTTCGCCCACACCGCCCACATCCGATTTGATCAGCAGGTCGTCGGTGCTGCCATCGCTGTCGGCATCGGTCATTTCGAAGTTGAGATCGCGGTAGGTCAGCCCGCTGCCGCGCATGTCCAGCTTGTCGATTCCGTTCTGGAAGTCGGTCACGGTATCGAAGTCCCACTGGCCGGAGAACGCAAAGATATCCGCGCCAGCCCCGCCGGTCAGGAAATCCTGGCCGATGCCGCCAACAAGCCGGTCGTTGCCGGCGCCGCCGCGCAGCGTGTCGGTGTCTGCGCCGCCTTCCAGCCGGTCATTGCCGGCGCCGCCATCCAGCAGGTCGCCGCCAAAGCCGCCGCGCAGGATGTCGGTGCCGTCACCGCCAAACAGCTGGTCGTCGCCCTCGTCACCCGAAAGGGTGTCGTTGCCGATGCCGCCCAGCATGCGATCATTGCCTTCGCCGCCCAGCATGATGTCATCGCCTGCTTCGCCGAACAGGGTATCGTCGTCCTTGCCGCCGTCGATCACGTCGTTTCCGTTGCCGCCGTAAACGATGTCGTTGCCTTCGCCGCCCAGCAGACGGTCGTTGCCGCCTGCGCCGTCGATCAGGTCATTGCCTTGGCCGCCGTCGATCCGGTCATTGCCGATGTCGAAAGCCTTGCGGCCACGCGCATAGCCAAAGAGCTGATCGTCAGTGTCGGTGCCCAGGATGAAATTGGCGAGGTCTGTTCCATAACGTGTTGCCATGTGATTTCTCCTCATTGATTCGGGGATCTCTTCGTCCCGAGCCGGGAGTACCGGTCGGTGCCGTGCTCCTCGCTGAATGTTGCGTTCACGCAGGGTTTACATTCGCAATCGTGCTGAACGAGCCGTTCATGTTTCAAAATATTGCGCGGATGGTGCAATTCATTTCGCGCACAACAGGCTTGGGGCTGGCGGCGCAATCCGCTAGGGCGCGCTCAGTGGACTGCTGGTCGCAGCACAATGGAGATTGCAAATGGGTTACCGGGTAGTGGTCGCAGGCGCGACCGGCAATGTCGGGCGCGAAATGCTCAGCATCCTGGCCGAGCGCGAGTTCCCGATCGCAGAGATCGCGGTGCTGGCCTCCTCGCGCTCGCAAGGTAGCGAGATCGAATTTGGCGAAACGGGCCGGATGCTCAAGGTCCAGAACATCGACAATTTCGATTTTTCCGGCTGGGACATCGCCCTTTTCGCCATTGGCAGCACCGCCACCAAAGTCCATGCTCCGCGCGCGGCGGCGGCAGGCTGCGTGGTGATCGACAATTCGTCGCTCTACCGGATGGACCCCGATGTGCCGCTGATCGTGCCCGAGGTGAACCCGGACGCGATCGACGGCTATACCGCCCGCAACATCATCGCCAATCCCAATTGCTCCACCGCGCAGATGGTCGTGGCGCTCAAGCCGCTGCATGATGTGGCAAAGATCAAGCGCGTCGTCGTCGCCACCTACCAGTCGGTTTCCGGCGCGGGCAAGGAAGGCATGGACGAGCTGTTCGAGCAGAGCCGCGCGATTTTCGTCGGCGATTCCGTAGAGCCGCGCAAGTTCACCAAGCAGATCGCCTTCAACGTGATCCCGCACATCGACAGCTTCCTTGATGATGGTTCGACCAAGGAAGAATGGAAGATGGTCGCCGAGACCAAGAAGATCCTCGATCCGAAGATCAAGCTCACCGCCACGTGCGTGCGCGTGCCCGTGTTTGTCGGCCATTCCGAGGCGATCAACATCGAGTTTGAAGAGGAAATCTCCGCCAAGCAGGCGCAGGACATCCTGCGCGAAGCCCCCGGCGTGATGCTGATCGACAAGCGCGAGGACGGGGGCTACGTGACGCCCATCGAATGCGTCGGCGATTTCGCCACCTTCATCAGCCGCGTGCGCGAAGACCCGACGGTGGACAGCGGGCTTTCGTTGTGGTGCGTTTCGGATAACTTGCGCAAGGGTGCCGCGCTCAACGCGGTCCAGATCGCCGAACTCCTCGGCCGCCGCCACCTCAAGAAAGGCTGAACCGGCTGATCCGCCAGCAACCCAAGATTATTCTACTAATCCAATAGAGTTTCTTGGGTTGCGTCGGGTGGCCGTGCGCTTTAACTCTCCTCCAGCTTGAGGGGATCCGATCACGGGCTTCCGGCGGGGGGAACGACATGCTGGCTCATTTCGATCTGCTGCACGGCGTTGCGGGGCTCCTGGTGGGTTTCCTTGTCGGGCTGACGGGCGTTGGCGGCGGTTCGCTGATGACGCCGATCCTCGTGCTGCTGTTCGGCATTTCCCCCGGCACGGCCGTCGGCACTGATCTGCTGTTTGCCTCTGTCACCAAGATCGTGGGCTCGGCGGTCCACGGCAAGCGCGAGACGGTGGATTGGCATATCATGCGCCGCCTGGCGATGGGCAGCGTTCCCGCCGCCATCGTCACGCTGTTCGTGATGTCGGACATGGGCAAGCTCAGCAAGGATTCCAGCCACCTCATTCTCAATTGCCTGGGCGGCATGCTGATCGTCACATCGATTGCCACGCTGTTGCAAAAGCAGCTTGCCGTGATGGCCAAGCAGCACGAGCGGCTGGATGATCGGCAGGCCCTGATCCCCACGGTGCTGCTGGGGGCGCTGCTGGGCGTTGCGGTGTCGATCACTTCGGTAGGCGCGGGGGCGATTGGTGTCACCGTGCTGCTGATGCTCTATCCCGCGCTGCGCGTGGCGAGGATTGTCGGCACCGATATTGCCCATGCCGTGCCGCTGACCATGGTGGCCGGCCTTGGCCACTGGGTGATCGGCGATGTCGATTTCGGCCTGCTGGCCAGCCTGCTGGTCGGCTCGCTGCCCGGCGCCGTGATCGGAAGCATGCTCTCGGCCCGCTCGCCCGATCATGTGCTGCGCCCGGCGCTGGCGGCGGTCCTGATGGTCTCCGGCATCCGGCTGCTGACCCAATGAGCGAGACCTTCCCCGGCTTCGATGGCGCCCCGCTGGCGCTGCACCGCATGGGACCGGAAGGGGGCGGCGGCAGGCCCGTCATCCTGATCCACGGTCTGTTCTCCTCCGCCCATGTCAACTGGATCAAGTTCGGCACCGCCGCGCAGCTGGCTGCCGCCGGGTTCCTGTGCCTGATGCCCGATCTGCGCGCCCACGGGATGAGCGCGGCGCCGCATGATCCCGCAGCTTATCCGCCCGATGTGCTGGCGCGCGATCTCGAAGCCCTGATCGCGCATCTGGCGCTTGGCGATTACGATCTCGTCGGCTTCTCGCTCGGCTCGCGCACGGCAGCCCGCGCCGTCATTGCGGGGGCAAGGCCCCGCCGTCTCGTGCTTTCGGGCATGGGCCTTGAAGGCCTTGCCGGATGGGCGGGCCGCCAGCAGTTTTTCCGTGATATGCTGGACCGCTTCCCCACGATCCGACCCGGCGATCCGGCTTATGCGGCGCAGCAGTTTCTGAAGACGATGGGCATCGATCCTGTCGCTGCGCGCCTCCTTATCGGCGCGATGGAAGATACCCCGCCCGAAGCGCTTGCCGCGATCACCATGCCCACACTGGTCTTGTGCGGCGACAAGGACGACGACAACGGCAGCGCGGACCGCCTTGCCGCAGCGCTTCCCGCTGCGCGCCGCGCGGCCATTCCTGGCACGCATATGAGCTGCGTGACCGAACCCGCTTTGGGCGCCGAACTGGTTTCATTTCTGACCGCTTGACGCGGCTTTTCGCGCGGCTAACGGTGGCGGCAGGGGCTTGCCTTTTAGCGCAGCCCAATTGCCCCTGCCGGAGAGCCAGTCCCATGAAAACGCCGATGGCCTTTGCCGTTTCCCTCGCCGCTGTGGCCGCTGCCAGCATTGCCGCCCCGGCGCTGGCCCAGCAGGCTGCACCCGAAGCAGCCGCACCCGAAGCAGCCGCCGCGCAGGCGTGGATCAAGGCCGCCGATCAGGCCTATTTCGATGAGACCGTGCGCGCCGGCCGCACGGCGTGGGTCTATGAAACCAACATTACCGACGATACCGAAGCGCTTGTCGCGGCCTCTAACGCGGCGTCCAACACGCTGATGGTGAAAACCGCGGCAGAGGCCGCGCGCATGGCCAAAGTTCCCGGCCTGACGGCGCAGGACCAGCGCAAGCTGGTGATGATGCGCACGCAGATCACCAGCCCGGTGCCCACCACCCCCGGTGCGGCAGACGAATTCGGCATGCGCCAGGCGCGCATCCAGGGCCTCTATGGCAAGGGGCGTGGCACGCTGAACGGCGCAGCGATCAACGGCAGCGACATCGAGGAAGCGATGGGCACCAATCGCAATCCTGATAACCTCAAGGAAATGTGGCTTTCCTGGCACGACAGCGTCGGCAAGCCGATGAAGGCCGATTATGCGCGGCTGGTGGAGCTTTCCAATGCCGGCGCGCAGGAACTAGGCTTTGCCGATACGGGCGCGCTGTGGCGTTCGAACTATGACATGGACCCCGACGCCTTTGCGGCGCTGACCCAGAAAATCTGGAACGAGGTCAAGCCGCTCTACGTGCAGCTGCACTGCTACACCCGCACCAAGCTGAACGAGACATACGGCGATGCGGTCCAGGCAAAGACAGGCCCGATCCGCGCCGATCTGCTGGGCAATATGTGGGCGCAGGAATGGGGCAATATCTATAACATCGTCGCGCCCAAGGGTGCGGGCGATCTGGGCTTTGATGTCACCGATCTGCTGGTGGCCAAGGGCTATGATCCGATGAAGATGGTTCGGGCGGGGGAGGCCTTCTACACCTCGCTTGGCCTTGCGCCTTTGCCCGATACGTTCTGGGCGCGCTCGCAGATCGTGAAGCCGCAGGGCCGCGAAGTGATCTGCCATGCCTCGGCGTGGGATATCGACAACAAGGACGACCTGCTCATCAAGAGGTTCACCAAGGTCAACGGCGATGATTTCGTGACGATCCACCACGAGCTTGGCCACAACTACTACCAGCGCGTCTATAACCAGCAGCCTTCGCGCTATTACATGGAAGGCGCAAACGACGGTTTCCATGAAGCCATCGGCGATACCATGGCGCTTTCGATCACGCCGGAATACCTTGTCCAGATCGGCTTGCTGGACCGGGCCAAGGTGCCTGCGGCTGACAAGGACACCGGCCTGCTGCTGCGCCAAGCGATGGACAAGGTGGCGTTCCTGCCCTTCGGCCTGCTGATCGATCGCTGGCGCTGGCAGGTGTTCAGCGGCAAGATCAAGCCCGAGGCCTACGGCACTTCGTGGACCCAGATGCGCCGCGAATATCAGGGCATCGTGCCCCCCGCCGAACGGCCCGCCGATGCCTTCGATGCCGGTGCGAAGTATCACATCCCCGCCGTCGTGCCCTACACGCGCTATTTCCTGGCGCGCGTGCTGCAGTTCCAGTTCTATGAAGCGGCCTGCCGCGAAGCCGGCTGGAAAGGCCCGCTTCACCGCTGCAGCTTCTATGGCAACAAGGCTGTCGGCGCTAAGCTGAACGCGATGCTGAGCATGGGCGCCAGCAAGCCATGGCCCGATGCGCTGGAGGCCTTCACCGGCAGCCGCGAAATGAGCGGCAAGGCGATGATCCGTTATTTCGCCCCGCTGCAGAAGTGGCTGGAGGCGCAGAACAAGGGCCAGAATTGCGGGTGGTGAGAGAAGCTCCATTCCGCATCTGACCCGGGCACATGCGTGCTTTTCAGCCAAGAGAACCGACGATGCTTAAATCAATGCTTATCCTGCTCGCATCGCTTGCGCTGGCTGCTCCTGCTTGTGCGGCAGAACCGCCCATCGAGGTGATGATCCTTGGCTCCTATCATTTCGGCAATCCCGGCCTCGATGTGAACAACATCAAGGTCGAAAGCGTGCTGACTGCCGAAAAGCAGCGCCAGCTTGATGCCGTCGCGCAGGCGTTGCTGGCCTTCAAGCCCACGCGGGTCATGGTCGAAATGGAGAGCACCGCACCTGATCTTGCGGTTGCTTCCTTTGCCACATTTACGCCTGCAAGGTTGCTGACCGAAGCCAACGAGATCGATCAGATCGGCTTTCGGATCGCTCATCTGGCCGGACTGAAGGTTGTCAGCGGGATCGATGAACAGCCAGCGCAAGGCGAGCCCGACTACTTTCCTTACGACAAGCTGCAGGATGCGGCGCGCCGTTTTGGCCAGCAGCTCTTGCTGGATGAACCCAATGCTGCAATGCAGCAAGCTCTCGCAAAGTTCGAAGCCGATCAGAAAGCCGCAAGCGTGGCTGACCTGCTCATGCGCGTGAACACCGGTTCAAACTACACCACGATGCGTGATTATTACACCTGGCTGCAGGTTGGCGATCACAACAATCAGGCGGGCGCTGATCTCAATGCCATGTGGTATCTGCGCAATGCCAAGATCTGGGCCAAACTGCTTTCCATCGCGCGGCCGGGAGACCGGGTACTGGTCGTCTACGGGGCAGGCCATGGCTACTGGTTGCGCCATTTTGCAGCAGCGACACCCGGGGTGGTGTCCGTTGATCCGGTGCCGCTGTTGAAGACGGCAGCCGCGAAGGCGCATTGAACACCTCTCGCGGCTGCTTCAACGCAGCGGCGTTTCGTTCAACGCGCGCGGTTTGCGGCTGCGGCGCTTGGTGCCCGCTGCCTGCAACAGGGCACGGGCCGGTGGCGCTGATGGCGTGGCGGCTGGCCAATGGCCTCCCCCTTGCCCTTCAGGGGGCTGGGGGCGCCGACGAACTGGGCCGCATGCGGGTCAGCACCTTGGTCGAGACGACATGCCCCTTGAGGTCTTCGGGGTAGAACCACACCTCGCGCAGGTTCCCGCTGGCATAGCGGCTCACCTGATCGCCGAAATGAGGCGAGGCGGGGTCGGCGCTTGTCCCGCCGATGCTCACCGCACGGGCGCGGACCTTGGGGCCGAATTCGACCACTGCAACGAAGCTGTTGCCGCTGGTGCCATACATCCGCTTGGTGCCCGGATAGCGGGCTGCGCCGAATGAGGCGAGGCTGCCCCAGTTGCCGCTGGCAAAGGGGATCGGCGTGCTGGGCTTCGCATCGCTGAACGCTTGCGTGATCGCGCCGTCGTTGCGCTGGTAGCGGTTGATCTGGCCCCAAGGCACGTGCCACGATCCGAAATCGCCGATGAGCCGGTCCACCGCATCATCAAGCGCGGCCAGGCGCTGGGCATCGCTGACGCGGCCGGTCATTCGCTCCCACAGGCTTTCCTCATCGCCATCCGCGCTGGTGGAAACCCGCGCCCAGAGCGCTTCGGCATAGCCCACAGCCAGCGTGGTGGCGGCGGAATCGAGGGCCCATTTGCGGTCCCAGCCTTTGAGCAGCGCGATCGGTGCATCCCGGCTCCTGTCGGGCAAGGCATCGGGCGCGGCCTCGTGCGCGGCAAACAGCGCGGGCAGCAGCCGGTCGAACGCGGGCAGGGCCGGATCGTAGGCCGCGGCCATCAGGCTATCGAGCGTAAAATCGCGGCGGCCTTGCAGCACCGCGCGGGCATGGGCATCGCGCGCGTTCTGCCCGGCCTGATCCATATAGCGCGGATAGCCGGCGGCCTTCGGGCTCTCGGCCCCGGCTGCGCTCCACGGGGCATTGTTGACGTTGAAGACCCAGCCGTTCTGGGGCTTGAGCACGTTGGGCAGGCTGCCAAGACTGTGCAGGCCATCCCAGCGCGCGGCGGGATTGCTGCCATCCACCGGTTTGCGCCAATCGAAGCGGTCATCCCGCTGCGGCACAAACTGCGGGTGGAGATAGGCGATCTCGCCCTTGCTGTCGGCAAACAGCGTGTTGTTGGAGGCATTGGCCTTGAGGTTTGCGACCAGCAGGAAACTGCGCAAATCGTCCGCCTTGGTGCGCAGAAAGCTCTGCTCCAGCGCGCGCACCGGCCGGTTCATCAGACCCACGGCAATCCACTTGCCGCCTTCCT
>JAIXYF010000078.1 GCA_027490345.1 Novosphingobium sp. | reverse complement strand
TTTCGCCGCATTTATGCACAGCTTCGCAGGGCAAGACGCGGCTTGCGCTTGCCCGCGCCGGGGCGCGCGTTAAGGAAGGCAGTCCAGCAACACCGCGTTTCCGTGCGTGATTCCATGCGTGCGGCAACGCCAGCGACACGGCCCTGAACAGTCTGCTCCGTGCAGGCCAGCAGGGCGGGGGACACGAGACGAGAATGAAGGCCACGATCGAACGCGCGACCTTGCTACGCTGCCTGTCCCATGTGCAATCGGTGGTGGAGCGGCGCAACACCATCCCGATCCTCTCCAACGTGCTGATCGAGGCATCGCCCGATGGCTCGGTGCGTGTGATGGCGACCGACCTCGATCTCCAGATCGTCGAGATCATGCCGGCCCGAGAGGTGGAGCGCCCCGGCTCGATCACCGTTTCGGCGCACCTCCTGTTCGATATCGCGCGCAAGCTGCCCGATGGCAGCCAAGTCAGCCTCGATTGCGCCGATAGCCGGATGGTGGTCAAGGCCGGGCGCAGCCGGTTCCAGCTGCCCACCCTGCCGCGCGATGATTTCCCGGTGATCGTCGAAGGTGATCTGCCGACCAGCTTCGAGATTTCCGCCCGCACGCTGGCCGAACTGATCGACCGCACCCGCTTTGCCATCTCGACCGAAGAGACGCGCTACTACCTCAACGGTATTTTCCTGCATGTGGCGGATGAAGCCCAGCCGGTGCTGAAGGCGGCTGCCACCGATGGCCACCGCCTGGCGCGCTATACCATCGCGCGGCCCGAAGGCGCCGAAGGTATGCCCGATGTGATCGTACCGCGCAAATGCGTGGCCGAACTCAGGAAGCTGCTCGACGACGTGCTCGATACCGCCGTGCTGGTCGATCTCTCCGCCAGCAAGGTGCGCTTCACGCTGGGCGGCGAACACGGCGTCGTCCTCACCAGCAAGCTGATTGATGGCACGTTCCCGGATTACAGCCGCGTGATCCCCACCGGCAACGACAAGCTGCTCCGGCTTGATCCGCGCAGCTTCTTTGAAGGTGTGGACCGCGTCGCCACCATCGCCACCGAAAAGACCCGCGCGGTCAAGATGGCGCTGGAGAATGACAAGGTCACGCTTTCGGTGACCAGCCCGGAAAACGGCACGGCCGCCGAAGAAATCGCTGCCGAATACCGCGCGGCCGGGTTTGAGATCGGCTTCAACGCCAATTACCTCAAAGACATCCTCAGCCAGATCGATGGTGATATGGTTGAACTGCACCTCGCCGATGCCGGCGCGCCGACGCTGATCCGCAAGGACGACAAATCGGCGGCGCTCTATGTGCTGATGCCAATGCGGGTTTAAGCGGGCGGGTGTAAACGGGGCAGGGGCCCTTTCCCCTGCCGCACACGCACCTTACCGCTCTCCTCCCTTACGGCGGCAAGGCATACGGCCTCCGTATCTGCGCGTATTTGCCCCTTCAGGCATTACTTTCGTTCATGGCCTAGTCTTTCCATGTCGTTTCCGACCGAGGACGGACCCCATGGACCAGCGCGATATCTCTTCCAAGCTTGCCTTCTTCTCGATCGGAGAGGCGGAGCGCACGGCGTTTCCCGATATTGGCAAAGTCGTCGCGCGGACCGGGCCCAAGGCGCTGGACAAGCTCTATGCGCGGATCGCCGCTACACCCGAAACGGCGCGCCAGTTTTCCTCGCAGTCGGCCATGGCTTCGGCCCGCACCAAGCAGATCGAGCACTGGCAGGCGTTGTTCAGCGGCGGGGCCACTGCCGCCTATTTCCAACGCGCCGAGAAAGTGGGCAAAGTCCACGCCCGCATCGGCCTCGCGCCGCAGTGGTATATCGGCGCTTATGCCAGCGTACTCGAACCGATCATCAAGGGGCTGGCCGGACCACTCGCGCAGCGCAAGGCGCAGCGGATTGCCACCCTCGTCAAGATCGCGCTGCTCGATATGGAAATCGCGGTCGAGACTTACTTCGCGGTCGAAGAGGAGCGCCGCAGCGCGGTGATCGATACGATGGGCGCAGCACTGAAGCGCATGACCGATGGCGATTTCAGCACCCCGCTCGAAAATCTGCCGCCCGATTACGCCGCGATCCACAGCGATTTTGAAACGATGCGTGCGCAAGTCGGCATGGCGCTGGCGGATGTGGCGCAAACCTCGCGCGCGGTCGATGTCGGCGCGCAGGAAATCCGCCAGGCCTCCGATGATCTTGCGCGGCGCACCGAACAGCAGGCCGCCAGCCTTGAAGAAGCCTCTGCCGCCATGACGTCACTGGCCGCCAGCGTCGGCAGCACCGCAGGCGATGCCGCGCATCTTCACGATTCCGTTCAGGCCGCGCACGGCGATGCGCAGGCGGGCGGCAACGTAGTGGGAGAAGCCGTGCAGGCGATGACCGACATTCATGATTCTGCGCAGGAAATCGGCAAGATCATCGCCACGATCGACGGGATCGCGTTTCAGACCAACCTTCTGGCCTTGAACGCCGGGGTGGAGGCGGCGCGTGCCGGGGATGCCGGGCGCGGTTTTGCTGTCGTCGCCAATGAGGTCCGCGCGCTGGCGCAGCGCTCCGCCGAAGCCGCGCTCGATATCAAGACGCTGATCGGGCAAAGCTCGGTGCAGGTCGAACGCGGGGTCGCGCTCGTCGGCCAGACCGGCGATACGTTCGCGCGGATTGTCGGCAAAGTGGGCGAGATCGCCGGGCTCGCCAGCAATATCGCCTCGGCTGCCAGCGCGCAGGCCACCAACATCGGCCAGGTCCGCGAAACCGTGCGCGAGCTTGACGTCATGACCCAGCAGAACGCCGCGATGGTCGAGGAAGCGACCGCTGCATCGCGCAATCTGGCGGGTGAGGCCGACCGCATGGCCGCGCTGGTCGGGCGCTTCGCGCTGGCTCAACCCAACATGGGCGGCGAGGCGCCGCTGCGCCGCGCCGCCTGAGGGTCAGATATCCACGACGATCTTGCCGAAATGGGTATTGCTCGCCTGATGGCGAAACGCGCCGGCCAGATCTGCCAGCGGGAAATGGCTGTCGATCACCGGGCGGATGCCATTGGCCTCGATACCGGCGATCATGCCGAGCTGCATGGCCCGGCTGCCGACGGTCAGGCCCTGCACGCGCAGGTTCTTGAACATCAGCGCTGCTGTCTGCACCGGCCCGGCAAACCCAGCCAGCACGCCGATCAGTGCGACATGGCCGCCCACGCGGGTCGCGATCATCGATTGGTCAAGCGTCCCTGCGCCGCCGATTTCGACCACGCAGTCGACGCCCACACCGCCGGTCAGTTCCAGCGCCTTGACACCCCACTCGGCCACGTCCCGGTAGTTGATCGTCTCGTCCGCGCCCATTGCGCGCAGCCGCTCCAGCTTGGCGTCTGAAGAGCTTGTCGCGATCACGCGCGCGCCCGCTGCCTTGGCGAATTGCAGCGCGAAGACCGAGACGCCGCCGCTGCCTTGGACCAGCACGGTCGAGCCGGGTTTGACCGACCCATCCGCAAACAGCGCGCGCCATGCGGTCAGGCCCGCGCAGGTCAGCGTTGCCGCCTCGGCCGCCGAATAGCCCCCCGGCGCCCGGGTGAACCAGTTTGCCGGGGCAACGATCTCCTCGCGCGCATAGCCGTCGATGCCATCGCCCGGCACGGTGGTGAACGCGGTCGCGGGCGGCACCCCGTCGTCCCAGTTGGTGAAGAAGGTGGAGACAACGAGATCGCCCACGGCGCACCCGGTCACGCCATCGCCCACGGCCACAATCTCGCCCGCGCCGTCCGACATCGGAATGCGCCCGGCGGCGGCGGGCATCATCCCCGTCACCACCGCGAAATCATGGAAATTGAGCGAGGAGGCGCGCAGGCGGACCCGGATTTCACCCGGTCCCGGATCGCCGCAAGCGGGCAGGTGATCAAGGTGCAGGCTGTCCAGCGTGGCAGGCGCACCGATACGGATTGCGGAAATCGTCATTCTGCGGCCTCCAGCATTTCGGCTTGTTGCGGCCCGCGCACCAGCACGCCCGGCACTGCTCCGGTCCAGGTGCCGTTCTCGAACGTCACTTCGCCCGATTTGATCGTGTAGACATAGCCGTCCGCCTTTTGCAGCAGCCGCTTGCCGCCCGCCGGCAGATCGAACGCCAGCCAGGGCTTGCCCAGCTTCAGCGCGTCCATGTCGATCACGTTGATGTCGGCCAGCGCGCCCGGCGCGATCACGCCGCGGTCATTCATGCCATAGAGCCGCGCGGTATCGTGGCACTGGCGCTTCACCGCCTGTTCCAGCGAAAGCCGCCCGCCGCGCTTGCGATCCCGCACCCAGTGCTGAAGCATGAACGTGGGCGAGGCCGCATCGCAGATCGTGCCGCAATGCGCGCCGCCATCCGAAAGCGAGTTCACGCAGTCGTCGCGCCCCTGCAATTCTTCAAGGAAATCAAGGTTTCCGTCGGCATAGTTGAGAATTGGCAGATAGATGAATCCAGTGCCGCCATCGGCCAGCATCAGATCATAGGCATAGCTTTCTGCCGAGACGCCCGCCGCTGCGGCGCGCGCCGCAATGCTCGCGTCGGCCTGCGGTTCGTAGTCGAAATCGCCATCCATTTCATACTGGCTCGCCCAGCCTTCGCCGATCACGCGGTAGAGATGGACGATATCCGTGTCGGGATAGACGTTGGCTTCGGACAGCAGGATGGTCTTGAACGCCGGATCGACGAGGTGGGCGAGCTGCTCCTCCCACGGCATCGCCGCAATTGCAGCCCATGAAGGACGGAACAGGAAGGGATGCACCGTCCCGCGCCAGTTCATCACCACGCCGTTGCCGCGCAGCGCGATCTGCGCGACGATATTGGCACCGCTGGCGTTCTGGCGGGTCATTTCCGCGATCTGCTCGGTGAGCGGCAGTTCCTTGGCGATGGATTGCAGCGCCGCGAAGGTGACGGGCAGGCCGGTCTCGCGGCTCAGCGCGCCCATCCAGCCGAACTCGTCCCATTCGCGCTTCATGTCGCTGGCGATCTCGAACACACCGTGGCCCACGCGGCCCATCGCGCGCCCGATGCGGATCAGTTCATCCGCCGTGGCCGTGGTGCCGGGCACCACTTCACCGTCAATCGACTTGTGGATGATGGTACGGCTGCTGGAAAAGCCAAGTGCCCCGGCGCGCACGCCTTCTTCGACGATTTTCGCCATGACTTCAATGTCTTCGTCGGTCGGCACGGCGCCCGGCTGCTCACGATCACCCAGCACATAGGCGCGCACCGCGCCGTGCGGCACATGCGTCGCCACGTCCACGCTGCGCGGCAGGCGCTCCAGCGCGTCAAGGTATTCGGGGAAGCTTTCCCAGTCCCACTTGAGGCCCTCGGCCAGCGCGGTGCCGGGGATATCCTCCACCCCTTCCATAAGCCCGATCAGCCATTCGTGCCGGTCAGGCGCGGCGGGCGCAAAGCCAACGCCGCAATTGCCCATCACCACCGTGGTCACGCCGTGCCACGAACTGGGCGCCATTTCCTGATCCCACGTCGCCTGCCCGTCATAGTGCGTATGAATATCCACCCAGCCCGGCGCGACGACTTTGCCGCGCGCGTCAATCTCGCGCCTGGCAGTGCCCGAAACCGTGCCGACGGCGGCAATCAGGCCGCCGCGCACCGCAACATCGCCGGTGAAGCGCGGCCGACCAGTGCCGTCCACGATGGTGCCGCCCCGCAGTATCAGATCATAGGTTGCCATGGTCAGCTCGTCCTCTCGTTGTTCAGCAAGGTCAGGGCCCAGCTAGGTCAGGCAGTCCCAGTGTCGGAAGGCGGCCTGCCGTCTTTGTTAATTGCCCGATTAAGGCAGAGGATCGCGGTTTGGTCAATCGCCTGAACGCCCGTGCCGCGCAAATGATCCAGCCAGCCGCAGCTGGCGCAGCCGGGCGGCAATTCAGCCCGATCCGGTCCAAGAAGTGGGGGGTCGTGTCATTGTCGTGCGGCTTGAGGCGGCTACATTGCGTGGATGGTGCGCTTTGGTTGCAAATCGGGGGTATGTCATGGCTGTCATTGTTGGAACGAGCGGCGTCAACACGCTCAATGGCACTGCGCTGGTGGACGAGATTTCCGGGCTCGACGGCAATGATGTTCTCAGCGGCCTTGGCGAGAACGACGTGCTGCGCGGCGGACGCGGGAATGACCGGCTCGATGGCGGCCTTGGTGATGATGTTCTGGCGGGCGGCAATGGCGCCGATACGCTGATCGGTGGCGGCGGGTTCGATATCGCAGACTACAGCTCCTCGACCGCGATCGCAGTGGATCTGCAGCTCACTACGGCTCAAATCTCCACCGGCGATGCCTCGGGCGATGTGCTGGTGGCCATCAGCGGCCTGATCGGATCGCGCTTTGCCGATATTCTGACTGGCAATGATCTGTCCAATTCGATTGCCGGCGGCGGTGGCAACGATCTGATCGAAGGCCTGGGCGGCATCGATGAGCTGCTTGGCGGCGCGGGAGGTGACGATCTCGATGGCGGGGACGGGGATGATTTCCTGACCGGCGGGGAAGGGGCTGACATCCTCTCGGGCGGCGATGGCTTCGATTTCGCCTTTTACGACGATTCGAGAGTGGGCGTGATCGTCGATCTCGGCCGCAGCGACGCGCAGGAATCCCCGGGCACGGCAGCCGGCGATGTGCTCAGCTCGATCGAAGGTCTGCTCGGTTCAAACTTTGCCGACACCCTGATCGGCGATTTCGATGACAACTCCATTTTCGGCGATCGCGGCAATGACGTGGTCGCGGGCGGTTTCGGGGATGATACCCTCGATGGCGGCGAAGGCCACGACAGCATCAACGGGGAATCCGGCGATGATGTTCTGGTCGGTAATGATGGGCAGGACGTCCTGATCGGTGAGGACGGAGAAGACAGGATCTTTGGCGGAAATGGCAGTGATCTGATCCTCCCCGGTGCGGACGCCGATGTGATCGACGGTGGGAATGGCTTCGATACGGTGAGCTATGAAAACGCCGGGGAGTCCATCTATGCCGATCTGGCGCGCCGCCGGGGCAAGCTCGGGATCGCGGCGGACGATACGTATGAATCCATCGAAGGGCTGCGCGGCGGCGATTTCACCGATTTCCTTTATGGCGATGGCAATGGCAACCGGATCGATGGCGGCGGCTCGGGCGATGTGCTTTATGGGCGCGGCGGAGCCGACCGCATGCTCGGCGGCTTTGGCGATGATCTGATCGCGGGCGGCGCGGGCGCAGACCTCATTGACGGGCAAAGCGGCGACGATGTTGCCGAATACGCCGATTCCGCGGTCGGTGTGACCGTCGATCTTGCACTAGGGGCGACGCAGGTTTCAGGCGGCGATGCCAGTGGTGACCGGCTGATTGGCATCGAGGGCCTTTACGGATCGTCCTTCAACGATACGCTCTCCGGCGATGCCCTCGCCAACACGCTGGCGGGCGATGGCGGCGCGGACGTGCTGGTTGGCCGGGATGGCAACGACACGCTGGAAGGCGGCGACGGCGCTGACCGGCTGGACGGCGGCACCGGCAGCGATACTGCCAGCTACGAGAACTCCAGCGCTGGCGAAACGGTCGATCTGCGCCGGACCACGGCGCAAGTCTCGACCGGTGACGCCGGCGGAGACATCTACGTCGGCATCGAGAATGTCACCGGATCCTTGCTGGCTGACCGGTTGAGCGGCAGCACTGCTGCCAATGTTCTTACCGGTCTTTCCGGTGATGATGTGCTGCTGGGCTTTGAGGGCGATGATACGCTCGATGGCGGCCTTGGCAACGATCGGCTGACTGGCGGTGCGGGCAATGATACGCTTGTCGGCGGCCGGGGGACCGACACTCTCGCGGGCGAAGGGGGCACCGATACTCTGCTGGGCGGTTTCGGCGCAGACACGCTGACCGGCGGCGCCCTGGCGGATAGTTTCCGCTACGATGATGTAGCGGATAGCCGCCTGTCTTCGGGCGCTGACACGATTGCCGATTTCGTGGTCAGCCTCGACAAGATCGATCTCAGCCGGATTGATGCCAATGCCCCCACGGCGGCCAATGAAGCGTTCACGTTCATCGGCACAGCGGCCTTCAGCGGCGCGGCGGGGCAATTGCGCTTTGCCTCGGCCGGCGGCATCACCACTGTGTTCGTCGATGATGATGGCGATCTCGTTGCCGACTTGCAGATCGCCCTTACCGGCACGATTGTACTGACCGCTGCAGACTTTGTACTTTAGGAAGCGGAATCAGACCCTTCCAGAAACCGGTGCAGCTTCGCGATGAAGGCATCGGGCTGCGCGAGCATGAACAAGTGCCCGCCGCCCTGAGACATCTCCAGCGCGCTGCCGGGAATGGCATTGTGCAGGAAATGGGCATTGGCGGGCGGGATCAGCTGGTCGTCCTCATCGGCCATGATCAGCGCGGGCATCCCCAGCAAGGGCAGGAACGGCGCGCTGCTCCAGCCGGCAAAGGCGGCAAGCTGGCAGCTCCAGCCCAGCGGCGAAGGCGCGGTTGCGGCATTCAGTGAAACCCGGTCCGCGCCGCCGCCATTATACAGCGCGGCAAGATTGCGGCGCAGCGCCTTTTCGACCGAGTATTCCATCGGATCGAGCATCTTGCTGATCATGGAAGGGTTGCCGGGGATCATCGTGCCGCCCGCCGAAGTTGCCGCCAGAACGAGCTTTCCGGTGCGCGCCCGGTGCTGGAAGGCAAACTGCTGAACCACCGCGCCGCCCCAGCTGATGCCCAGCAGATCGACCGCATCGATCCGCAACCGATCGAGCAGCGCGGCAAGGGTGAGGGCCATATGCGGAATGGTATAAGGGAAGATCGGATCGGGCGAGCCGCCGATGCCGGGCATATCGAAGCTGATGATCCGGCGGCACGGCAGTCGCTCGGCAATGGGCTCCAGCATTTCCATGTTCATGCCAAGGCCGCCCAGGACCACCAGCGGATGCGCGGCCCGGGCTGTGTCAGCGCGCTTTTCGGCGGGCTGGGGATCCCATTGGCCTACCCGCAGGCGCCGTCCGGCGACGCCGATCATGGTGAAGCGGGGGGGCGTGGCCACATGCAATCCTTGGTAACACTAAAACGATGGATGGACGCGGTCTCTAGCATCCTCGGACCGCCAGCAAAAGAAAACCTTCGGAAATCTGCGGAAGAAACGTCCGAACTGGCAGCAGGCTTAACGGTTTCTCAAAGCAGTTAAGCGCATCTGTCCGGTATGAACCAATTGCCGGGGGACATTTCCGCAGCGCAAGCTGAACCGACGCGTGCCCCGCGCGATTATGCGCGCACGCAGCGGCGGCGCGAGCGTGTGCCGAGCGCCCCGGTCAGCCGGGCCGATGTGGCAGGCGCCGCGTTCCTGTTCGGCACGGGCCCCGGACGCGGCCTCATCGCGCGCGAGTGGCCGCATATGGCGCTGCCGATGGTGCTGGGTGTGCTGGGCCTTGCCATGGCCAACTGGACCGTGCGGCCGATCATTTCACCCGTATTGGCGCTGCTGGCCTCTGCGTTGCTGTTCGTGGCGCGGTTCACCTCGACATACGAGGAAACCAAGGATCACTCGACCGCGGTGCGCATGGTGCTGATGGGCGCCTCGATCGGCATTCCGCTGTTCATCTTTGGCAGTGCCATCGGCTTGTGGGCGGCCAGCGGCGTGGTGCCATGGGTTCAGGCGCTGGCGCTGCTGGTCACGATCTCGCTGCTCGCCACGGTGACCGAATCGGGCCGCCTGGCTGGGATGCTGACGGCGCAGGTCGCCATGTGGTCCGGCGTGACCTGGGTGACCAATCTTGCAGGCGGGATCACGTCGCTGCTCATCGGCGGGGTGATCGCCATTGCCGCTTATCTGCGCCAACGCGAGATCGATCTGAAGCTGCGGCTCGCCGTGGAAGAAGGCGTGCGGCTCCAGACCCGCGCGGAGGAGATCCTCGCCGATTACGAGGAAACCGGGCAGGGGTGGTTCTGGGAAACCGACCGGCGCGGCCTGATCACGTATCTTTCGCGGCCGGTGGCCGATGCACTTGGCCGCCATGCCGATTACTTCATCGGCCGGCCCTTTGCCGAACTGTTCAACTTGTCCGATCAATCGGGCGAGGGCGAACGCACGCTGGCCTTCCACCTTTCCGCCCGCTCCAGCTTCACCGAACTGGCGGTGCGCGCAGCGGTCCACGATGAAGAGCGCTGGTGGTCCGTCACCGGCCGCCCGACCTATGATGCGTTCAACAACTTTCAGGGTTTCCGCGGATCGGGCACCGATCTGACCGAAAAGCGCCGCTCGCAGGAACATGCCTCACGGCTGGCGCATTTCGATTCGCTGACCGGCCTCTCGAACCGCTTCCAGATGTCGCAGACGCTGGAAAAGATCATCACCGCGCCCAACGAGCAGAACCGCGCCTGCGCCGTGTTCCTGCTCGATCTTGATCGGTTCAAGCAAGTCAACGATACGCTGGGCCACCCGGCGGGCGACGCGCTGCTCAAGCAGGTATCGCAGCGGCTGGAACGCGTGATCGGCACGGTGGGCCGCGTCGGCCGGCTGGGCGGTGATGAATTCCAGGTTATCCTGGCCGGCAAGATCGCGCGCGAACAGCTCGCCCATCTGGCCGAACGGATCATCGAACAGCTGAGCCAGCCCTATTCGATCGATGGCAGCCGGGTGATGATCGGCGCATCGCTGGGCATTGCGCTCGCCCCCGATGACGGCGTGACCAGCGAGGCGCTGATCCGCAATGCCGATCTGGCGCTTTATGCGGCCAAGGATGCCGGGCGCGGCCGCTATCATTTCTACGCCGCCGATCTGCACAGCGATGCCGAGGCCCGCCGCCAGCTTGAGGAAGACCTGCGCGACGCGATCACGCACGGCAACCTCGAACTCTATTACCAGCCCGTGGTGCAGACCGCGACCGAGCGGATCACCGGCTTCGAGGCGCTGCTGCGCTGGAATCACCCGCAGCATGGCTTCATCTCGCCTGGCAAGTTCGTGCCGATTGCCGAAGACGCCGGGCTCATCGTCACCATCGGCGAATGGGCGCTGCGCACCGCCTGCCAGCATCTCGCGCA
>JAIXYF010000060.1 GCA_027490345.1 Novosphingobium sp. | reverse complement strand
GCAGACGCCGCCCCCGCCACGCCTGCCGCCACACTGGTGGTGTTCCGCCATGATCCCGCGGGCGGACCCGCGCAGATCCTGATGGTCGAACGTTCGGGCACGATGCGCTTTGCGGGCGGGGCCACGGTGTTCCCCGGCGGCAAGGTCGATCCTGCCGATTACGAACTGGCCGAAGCGTTCATGGCCCGCACGGGCCGGGAATACGAACTGGCCGATGCCGCCGGGCGGATCACTGCTGTGCGTGAGACACTGGAGGAGACCGGCCTTGCCGTGGGTCTGCACGGTTTGATCGATGCGGCGCGGGCGGCGCAGGCGCGGCGTCTGCTGCTCGATACCGGGCGCCTTGCCGATGTGCTGAAAGCCTTTGCGTGGGAGCTTGATTTCGATGCCTTGGTGCCGTTTGCGCGCTGGTGGCCAAGGCACCGCAACATGCGCGTGTTCGATACCCGGTTCTATCTCGCCGATCTGGGCACCGGCGCGGTCGAAGTGACGGCCGATGCCACCGAGAATCGGCACTTGTTCTGGGCCAGTGCCGCCGAAGCGCTGCGTCTGGCGGATGAGGAGGCGATCCGCATCATTTTCCCCACCCGCCGGAATCTGGAGCGTCTGGCCCAGTTCGATGATTTCGCCGGCGCGCGCGATCATGCGCAGGCCACGCCGATCATCACCGTCACGCCCCGCATCGAGCTGCGCGATGGCGAGCGCTGGCTGGTGATTGCACCCGATGCTGGCTACCCGGTTCATGGCGAATTGGTGAGCCAGGCGGATCGTGCCTGAGGCCGCCGAAAGACTGCTCCGAGATGGAGGCGTTTGTGCGGTGCGGCAAAACTTTGGTTGCACTGCAACTACTTAAGTAAAACTACATAGATTCGCGCAAGCAGGGCTTCACCGCGCGGCCCTAGTATCGGGGGCGGAGGTTCACCATGCCCGTTGCCCGGCCGCGCTCTGAAGACCCTGTTTCCGCTGCGCCCGCTGCACCGCCCGAGGCGGGGCAGACCGCGCCGCGCGCGCCGGCCAGAGAGCAGGCAGACCCCCTTGCACCAGCCAGACTTGCCGATGAACTGGCGATTCCGGCGCCTTCGCCGGTGCACCGCATGCAAGCCGAGCTGGCCCAGTTGGCCGCGCCTGCGCCGGCTGGCACCGACCTGCCGGAAGAGGCTGTGTATCCCGGCTGGTTTCGCGTCTGCTTTCCGCTGGCGGCTTCGGCGCTGCTCTGGACGGCGATTGCTTGGGGTATCAGCCGCGTTGTCTGAGCGCTGCCTCGTCAAGCATCGATCTGCGATCTAATCCAACCGTCCCGGGGGCATCATCGCCTGACCGGGACGACGCTGCACTGCATCATGAGCCGACTGCCGCCGCTTTTCGGCGTGCGGGCCTCATATGGAGACCTGAGCAGTGAACAGCCTGATGCCGATCCAGACGCCGAGCTGGACTTCCGAACCTGCAGGTGCAGCCCTGGTTGGCAGCGCCCGCGCTATCCCCCTTTCCGTGCCGGATACTTGCCCGGACACCGAACCCGAATCCGATCCCCAGCCTGTGCCGCGCCGCCTCAGCGTCGTCGCGGCGGCGCCGCGTCCGGCGCTGCCACTCCGGCGTCCGGTTTGCGTCACGCATCAGGCCCGGGCCATCCGCCTGCTCGATATCGTGGGGGCCAGTGCTGCGCTGGTGGTGCTCTTGCCGGTGCTGCTGCTGGTGGCGCTTGCCATCAAACTGTTCGATCCCGGCCCGTTGCTGTTCGCTCATGTGCGGGTGGGCCAAGGGGGGCGTTCGTTTCGCTGTCTGAAGTTCCGTTCGATGATGGTGGACGCCGATGTGCGGCTGGCGCGGCTGCTGGAAAGCGATCCTGCCGCCCGCGCCGAATGGGCCGCCACGCATAAGCTGCGCGATGATCCGCGCATCACGCCGATCGGCCGCTTCCTGCGCCGCAGCTGCCTTGATGAGCTGCCCCAGTTCGTCAATGTGCTGCGCGGGGAAATGAGCCTTGTCGGCCCCCGCCCGATCGTCGCGGCAGAAGCAGCGCGCTATGGCCGCCACTATCCGGTCTATTGCAGCCTCAAGCCGGGGATCACCGGGCTGTGGCAGGTCAAGCGCGAAGATCAGACGAGCTACCGCCGCCGCATCGCCTTCGATCTGACGTACGCCCGCTCGCGGTCGCTTTCGCTCAACCTTGGCATCCTGCTGCTCACCGTGCCCTCGGTGCTGCGCGGGCAAGGCGCTTGTTGAGCGGGCAAGGCGCCTGCTGAGCGGAATTGTCCGCACCAGCCAGCATGAACGCGTTTCCTGGAACCTCGCCCGCCGGTGCAGCCATGCTCCGGCGGGCACTTTGCATCTGTGCCCCAAGATCGCGGCCCAGCACCGCCTGCACCACGCGCAGGGCCTGATCGCGCCAGGTCCAGTGCGCGGCGTGGAGGCGGCCGCGCGCGGCAAGCGGCGCAGGATCGGCCAGCGCCCGCCGCACGGCCGCCAGCATGTCTGCCACATCATGCGGATCACAGTAGAGCGCGGCTGTTCCGCAGCGTTCGGTCATCGCCGGGATCGCAGAGACCACCACCGGGCAGCCGAAGTGCATGGCCTCGATCGGCGGAAGCGGGCTTGCCTCATAAAACGAAGGGAACAGCAAGCACCCGGCATCGCGGTAAAGCTGCCCCAGCGCGTCCAGCTCCGTCACCGGCCCGGTGAAGCGTACCAGATGCGCCACGTCGGCGGGGATGTCCGCAGCGATCGGTGCCAGAATATCGCTGCCCCCGCCCACGATCAGCGTTGCGCGGCCATCTTCGCGGGCCAGCCGCACGGCCACATCCACCACCCCGTGGATGTTCTTGCGCCGTGAAAGTGAACCGACATACAGCATGTAGCCCGGCGCCGGCGCCCCGGTCAGGTCTTGCGCGGGCAAATCTGGCGCAAGCAGGGCAGGGGCCGCAGCGCCCGCGCCTGCCTGATCGCCTTCCGCACTGCCCCACCCGCCGTTTTGGGCCACGCGAATGCGGCTACGGGCTTCGGGGCGGAGCGCTGCCAGCATCGCTTTCTCCCGCTCCGAAACGGTGAGGATAGTCTGCGCCCGGCGCAGCAGCGAAGGCAGCATGAAGTGGTGGCCCAGCCGGTAGTGAAGCCGGTATGCGCCGGGAAACTGCCGGTAGGATAAATCGTGGATCATCACCGTCACGCCGCCGTGCGCGCGCTTGTGCCGATGCAGCGCGGCAATGGGCGCGGTGTTGCCAAAGCACAGGAGGTGGCCGCCGCGCACCCGGCCCGGCAGCACCAGTTGTTCCCAGGCATGGCCGCCCAGATGCCAGCCGATGCGGCGGCTCCACTGGCTGGCGGCGCGTTCCACAGTGGCTGCGCGCAGCACCAGATCATCCGTCCGCGCCTCAGGCTCGCACACCAGGCGCAGCGCCACGGGCAGGGCTTCGTCTGCCACCAGCCGGTCCAGCGCAAGCGTCAGTTCGCGGGCCACGCGCTGCACCCCGGTCACGGGCTGCATCAGAAAGCGGCCGTTGATGACGATTTCGGGGTGGCTCGTATTCGGCTGGATCATGCGCGGGCCCTTTGAATTGCTGGGGAATGACGCTGCTCTAGCACTGCGGCGGCGCAGAGGGCGTGCGCTAACGGGTCGGGTTCGGAGACAACCTTGGTGGGCGGGGGCGGAGGCTGGGGCTAGAGCGCGGCAAGGCCACTCGCCGGGAGTGGCGCAGATTTCGGGGCTTGCCGTCCATGCTGCGTATCCACATCGCCATTGCAACAATCGGTCGCCCAGCGCTGCTGCGCGAAACGGTCGATCTCATCGCCCGGCAAACGCGGCGCCCAGATGGTGTGCTCCTCGTGGCGCCCTCGCACGCCGATTTCGGCACTGCCGGGGATAGCCAAGTCGTCCCCGAACTCGCGCTTTCGCCCAAGGGGCTGTGCCGCCAGCGCAATTGCGCGCTCGATCTGCTGGCCGGGCGGGCTGATGTGGTGCTGTTTCTCGATGATGATTTCGTGATGGCGCCCGATTATCTGGCAGAGCTTGAGGCGCTGTTTGTCTCCGATCCGGGGATAGCGGGTGTCACTGGCAATCTCGTGGCCGATGGGGTGCGCCACGGTGGTTTCACCCCGCAGCAGGCGCTTGACCGGATTGCCCGCGATGCCGCGTCGCTCGATCCTGCCATCATCCCGCGCGAGGCGCTTTATGGCTGCAACATGGCGCTGCGCATGTCGCTGATGCGCGGCCTGCGCTTTGATGAAGCCCTGCCGCTTTATGGCTGGCAGGAAGATATTGATCTCACCATGCAGCTGGCCCGGCGCGGGCGGCTGGTCTCCAGCGGGCGCATCACCGGGGTGCATCTGGGGGTGCGCGGCGGGCGCACGTCGGGGCGCAAGCTGGGCTATTCGCAAGTGGCCAATCTGGTCTATCTGCTGCGCAAGGGCACGATCCCGCGCTGGCTGGCGCGGCGCTTGTTCTGGCAGAATTTCGCTGCCAACGTGCTGCGCGCGCCGTTTCCCGAACCGCATATCGATCGCGCGGGCCGGCTTGCCGGAAACGTGCGGGCGCTGGCCGATCTCGCGCTCGGGCGGATCGATCCGCGCAAGATCGAGCGGATGTAACGCCCATGCGCCGCGTCGTCTTCAACGGGAAGTTCCGCGCAGGCGGGCACAATGGTGTTCACCGGGTCGCCGCGCGCCTGATCGCCGAAGTCGATGAACTTCTCGCCGGTGATCCCGCGCCCGATGATCCGCCTTGCGCGCTGATCGTCCCCAAAGGCTGCGCGGGCGGCCCGCCGCTCGCCGCGATCCAGCTGATTGAGGATGACCGCCCGGCCTCGCAAGCGTGGGAGCAATGGCGCCTGCCTCGGCTGGCGGCGGGCGGGCTGCTGGTCAATCTCGCCAATCTCGCGCCGGTGGCGCACCGGCCCAAGCTCACCTTGCTGCACGATGCGCAGTTCCTGCGCGCCGATAGCTCGTATCCATGGCGGCAGCGGCTGGGATATCGCCTGCTCACCCCGCTGATGGCCCGCTCCAGCGCGCGGGTGCTCACCGTCTCGGCCTTTTCGGCGCAGGAGCTGGCCCGGGGCGGGGTCACTGGCAAGCCCGGCGCGGATGTCTTGCACAACGGGGCGGACCATATCCTCGAAGCGGCGCCCGATCTTGCCGCGCTCGCGCGTCTTGGCCTCGCCCGCGGCCACTATGCGCTGATGTTCGGCAGTCCCAAGGCCTACAAGAACAATGCGGTCGTCTTTGCGGCCTTCGCTGCGGGCGCGCTGGCCCCTTTGCGGCTGGTCATCGTCGGTCCGCCGCGCGCCGTGCTCGAAGCGGCCGGGCTTGCCCCGCCGGCCGATGCCGTGTTTGCCGGATCGTGCGATGATGCCGCGCTGCGCGCGCTTTATGAAGGCGCGGCTGCGCTGCTCTTTCCCTCGCGCACCGAAGGCTTCGGCTTGCCCCCGGTCGAAGCCATGCTGTGCGGCTGCCCGGTGATCGCCGCCCCTTGCGGCGCGGTGCCCGAAGTGTGCGGCGATGCCGCGTGCTATGCTGATCCCGATGATCCTGCCGCATGGCGGGCCGCGCTCGCCAGCTTGCCTTGCGCGCAATTGGTTGTCGCCGGGCGGATCCGCGCCGCAGGCTACACCTGGGCCAGCGCCGGGCGCAATCTGCTCTCCACCTTGCGCACGCTGGCGCACACGGCGTGAAACGCGGCTCATGAAGGTCTCGTCATGAAAGCGAAGCTCGCCCGCTTTGCCCGGGCCGGCGGCGGCACCGCGCTCATCGCGATGGCGGCGCGCGTCAGCGGGCAACTTGCCATGGTGGCGGTCACGCTGGTCGCCACGCGGCATCTGGGGCCAGCGGATTTCGGCGTGTTTGCCATTGCTGGGGCGCTGGCCATGCTCGCGCGCACTATGCTTTATACGGGGCCCTTCGAATATCTGCTCAAGGCACCGGCAAACGGGCATGCCGGCACCGCAAGCGCCTGTCTTGCGGCGGTCATTGCGGTCGCTGCGGGGTGGACGATGCTGCTCGTGCTGCTTGGCCTTGCCGCACCATTGCTGTTTCAGGGCAGCGGCGTTTCCGAAGTACTCCTGGCGCTGGCCCCGTCGGTCCTGCTCGCTGCGCTCGCGGCCTTTGCCGAAGCCGCGATGCTGCGCAGCGGCGCGGTGAGGCGCTACTATGCGATCACTGTTGTCGCCGAAGTCGAATCCGGCCTCGCTGCGATCCTGCTGCTGCTGGCGGGCTGGGGCCTGTGGGCGCTGGTCGCGCAGATCTACGTGCGCACCGCGCTGCTCATCTTTGCGCTGGGCGGTCTGGGTCCGCGCTTCGTGTTCGCGCGCCCTGCGCTGGGTGAAGTCGGCGCCGTGCTGCGCTGGTCGGCCAGCCGCTTCGGCTCGGTCTTCGTCGGCTTCCTCGCCAATTACAGCGGCGATCTCGTCCTCGGCGTCGTCGTTTCGCCCGCCGCCGCGGGGCTGTATCGCGCCAGCAACCGCATGGTCACCGCCTTGGCAGACATGTTCGTCCAGCCCGCCGGGATGCTTGCGCTCACCACGCTTGCCGCGCACCGCGCGCGCGGTGAGGGCGGGGCAAGGCCCGGGGCCTGGCTGCGGCTCACAGCCTTGTTTGCGGTGCTCGGTTGGCCCGCGCTGGCCGTGCTCGCCTTGTTTGCAGATCGGCTGGTTCCGCTCGCGCTCGGTCCGGCGTGGGCTGCTGCCGGCACGGTGGTGGCGGTGTTCTGCCTTGCGCGCATGGCCGCGCTGGTCACGGCCGTGGCGTCGGCCGCGCTGGTCGTGGCAGATCGGCAGGGGCGGGTGCTTATGGTCCAGACGGCCGCCGCCGCTGCCACGGCCGCGCTCACCGTGCTGGCTGCGCCGCTGGGCGGGATGGACGGCGCGATGGGGGCAGCGCTGGCGGCCACGCTGGTCGCCGTGCTGGCGGCAGCAGCGCTTGGCCGCATGGCGCTGCGCCGCGATGAACATGCCGCGTTAGCTGAAGCGGCGCGGCTGGTGCTGCTGCCCCTTGCCGGTGCTTTCGGCGCCGCCTTTCTGGCAGACCGGTTGGCCAACATGTCCACTCCGCTCTTGGCCCTTGCCGTGCCGCTGGGCTGCGCGGCGGCGGGCTGGCTGGTTGCGGCGTTGCCGGTCACTCCGGCGCTGCGCCGCGCGGCTGCCCTGCTTGCCGAGGCGCCAAAGGCGGCCTGAACTCCAAATCCCGCTTGCGCGCAGCTGTCAGGCGTGAAACCTTCGCAGCCGCAACACGAAGGGGGCTGCCACCGATGAAGCGCATTATAGTCACCGCTGCACTGTTCATGGCGGCGTTCATGGCGGCCGCGCCGGGCCTTGTGCAGGCGGCAGAGCAAACGCCTCCCACGCCTTCCACCGCCGCCCAAACGCCCGCCAGCCTGCCGTTCATCGCGGCGGATTTCGCTGTCCCTACCAGCGCCGAAGGACCGGGCTTCCGGCTCCAGCCGCTTGGCCCCGATCTCGTGAAGATTGATTTTGCGGCCTACATGTCCTCGATCGAGCACTTGCAGCAGACCTTCACGCGCGGCACCGCCTGGCCGCACCCCGGCATCACTGACGCCGATGCCCTGCTCGATATGCAGACCGAAGCCGTCCGGTTCGCCGCGCGGGAAAGCTTTGCCTATGCCGTGCTCACGCCCGATGGCCAGCGTGAGCGCGGCAGCCTGTATGTCTCGCCCAGCCCGGTTTCCGGCTATGATGCGCAAGTGCGGATCTGGGTGACCAAGGCCGAATACGATGCCGGGTTTGATCAGCAGTTGGCGGCCTGGGCGCATACGTGGATCGCCGCCCGGTGGCCTTTCGCGAAAGTGGCCTGGCCTGGTCGCGATATCGCTTGGGCCGTGTGGGATGCTCAGCTTGCGTCGGTCCGCAGCCGATAGCCCACCGCCGGCTCGTTCACGATCAGTGGCCAGCCGCCCGTCCCATCGCCCAGCTTGCGGCGCAGCGCGGTGATCGACACGCGCAGATAATCGACATGATCCTCGTGTGCCGGGCCCCACACCGCGCGTAGCAGATAGCGGTGGCTCAGCACGCGCCCGGCATTGCGCGCCAGTTCGGCCAGCACCGCAAATTCCTTGGGCGTCAGATGCACTGCCGCGCCGCCCCGCGTCGCCGTGCGCCGATAGAGGTCGATCGCCACCTCGCCGAACACCAGCGGATCCTGATCCTGCGTCAGGTCAAGATCGGCCAGATTGTCGATGAACCCCGAAAGCTTGGCCGTCTCACCGGCAATGGCATGGAGCACTTCGCCATCGGCGCTTCCTGCGCGCTGCAGCGTGCGCACCGCCGCCGCAATGCTCAGCAGCCGGGGCCGGATATCGGTTCCGATCGAGCCGAGCAGGGCCGAACGCAGATCATCGCGCCCGCGCAGCATGATGTTTTCGCGCCCCAGGCTTTCCAGCCGCGCCCGCTCCAGCGCCAGCGCCATCTGGTCAAGCAGATTGTCCAGCAGGGATAGGCCGTCTTCGGCCACGGGCGCCGCGCCGTCGCTCCGCGCCAGACCTGCGGCCGCCAACACGCCCGCTGCCGCGCGCACGGGGTGGAATTGCCAGTCGGTCAGGCTGCCCCCGGCGATGCCGCGTCCCGTCGCGGCGCCGCTGCCGAGCGCTTGCGCGGCCACCGCCAGATCGGCAGGTGTAAGCCGGTCCACCCCTGCCGCTCCGGCCAGCAGCTGGGCCCCGGGTGGCTCGGTTGCCGCGGCGACCACGCAGGCATGGCAAGCAAAGATGCTCGCCAATTGCGCCGCAGCCACCTTGGCAATCGCCGTCTCGTCGCTGCAGGGCAGCAGGCGGCGCGCGAACCCGGCAATCGTCGCGTTGCGGGTGGCATGAAACGCCGCAAGTTCGGCCTGAACCCGCAGCGAACTGACCAGATGGCTAGTCACAAGGCCGACCAGCAGCAGCATGGCTGCTGTCACCGCATCGCCGGGGCTGTGGATCAGCAGCGTGTAGTAAGGCTCGGTGAAAAAGAAGTTGGAGACCAGCGTGGCGGCCACCGCCGCGAGCAGCGCTGGCCAGCGCCCGGCAAAGGTTGCCGCTGCCAGCACCGGCGGCAGATAGAGCAGCACCACCGGAAAGCTCTCCCAGCGCGCCGCCATGGCAGCGCCGATGCCCGTGGCCAGCGCAAGCATGGCGACAACGGCGCCTGCGCTTTGCCAGGTCGGGCGCGGGGGCAGCGTGGCAAAAGCCGGGAGCGTACTCTGGTTCATGGCCCTGTCCTACGCGCCGCTGCCCGGAAAGTCGCGCCCCCACCGCTGGCCTAGGGCTACAATCCACATGGAAACTTAATGCCCAACGGGCGCAACGCAAGCGACATGACACAGCATTCGCCCCGCCCCTCCGCCATGGAATCCGATCACTCCGCCAGCCAGCATCCGTCAGGCCGCGCCGCGCTCACGCTCGGTGCGCTTGGCGTGGTGTTCGGCGATATCGGCACAAGCCCGCTTTATGCGCTGCAAGCCACGCTCGATCCGCGCTATGGCCTCACCACCGGTGTCACCGATCTCTATGGTGTGATCAGTCTGATCTTCTGGCTTTTCGTGTTTGTCGTCACGATCAAGTATGTCTTTCTCGTGATGCGCTGTGACAACCGGGGGGAGGGGGGCAGCCTCGCGCTCTATGCGCTGATCCACCGCGAACTCGGCGCGAATGCACCGCGCCGCTGGCTGCTGGTCTGTGCGCTGTTTGCCACTGCGCTGTTCTTTGCCGATGCCATGTTGACGCCGGCCATCTCGGTGATCTCGGCGGTGGAGGGGCTTGGCGTTGTCAGCAGTGCGTTCAAACCGTGGATCGTGTGGATCGCCTTGGCTCTCCTCACCGGCCTTTTCGCCATCCAGCATCGCGGCACAGAAAAGGTTGGCCGCCTGTTTGGCCCGATCATGCTGGTGTATTTCATCGTGATCGCGGCCATGGGCGTCAGCCATATCGTCCACTATCCCGCAGTGCTACTTGCGCTCAATCCCTGGTACATGTGGGCCTACTTCGCAGCACATCCGCTGTTTTCGTTCCTGTCGCTGGGGGCCATCGTCTATGCGGTCACTGGCACCGAGGCGCTCTATGCCGATATGGGCCACTTCGGACGCGGCCCGATCACGGCGGCCTGGCTTATCATCTGCGTGCCTGCGCTCCTGCTCAATTATATGGGGCAGGCCGCGATGCTGATCCAGCACCCCGAATTTGCCGATAACCCGTTCTTCCACATGGTGCCCAGCCAGCTCACGATCCCGCTTCTTGTCGTTGCCACGCTGGCCACGATCATTGCCAGCCAGGCGGTCATTTCCGGCGCCTTCTCGATCACCCAGCAGGCAGTCCAGCTCGGCTTCATTCCGCGCCTGCGCATTCTCCACACTTCTTCGCATGCGCGCGGGCAGATCTATATCCCCGCGATCAACTGGGCGCTTGCGGTCATGGTCGCGGTGCTTGTCGTGGGCTTCCGCGCCTCGGCCGCGATGCTTCCCGCCTATGGCCTCGCCGTCGTCGGCACGATGCTCATCACCACGCTCATGCAGTATGTCGTGGTGTTCCGCATCTGGCGCGGCCCCTTGTGGCGTAGCGTGCTGGGCTTCGTCACGTTCGTGCTGATCGATGCGGTGCTGCTCGCCTCTGGCCTTGCCAAGCTTTTCGAAGGCGCATGGTTTCCGATTGCCGTCGGCCTCATCATCTTCACCCTGCTCACCACCTGGTCCACCGGCCGCCGCCTGATGCGCGAAGGCATGCTGGAAGACAGCCTGCCGCTGGCGGTTTTCATCAAGTCCACCGCCGCCACGATCCACCGGGTGCGCGGCACGGCGGTGTTCCTCTCCGCCTCGCCCGATGTGTTGCCCGCTGCACTGCTGCACAACCTCAAGCACAATCAGGTCTTGCATGAACGGGTCGTGCTGCTCCCCGTTTCGGTCGGCGATGTTCCCCAGATCGATCCGGCCACGCGCGCCGAATTCCACGTCGAAGTGCACGGCTTCTTCCGCGTGATTCTGCACTATGGTTTCATGGAAGATGTCGACATTC
>JAIXYF010000205.1 GCA_027490345.1 Novosphingobium sp. | reverse complement strand
GGTCGCTGTGCCGGCAAGCGAATACGACGTCGTCAGGCTGGCCACATCCAGCGTGGAATCTACAAGGTCGGTCACGTCAGACTTTCCGGCAAATGCGAAAGCCGGGCGCTTAGAGGCATCGGGCTCCGGGTTCAAGGCACGGACGCTTTTCCGAACCGCGCAAGGATCAGCCCCCACGCGGCGCGCAGCCCCAGCGCCTCGCCGCCCTTGGGCCGCCCGGGCTTGGCTGCAGGCCGCCAGGCGAAGGTATCGAAGTGCGCCCAATCCACGCCTTCGGCCACGAACCGATCGAGGAACAGCGCCGCCACCGTCGCACCGGCAAACCCGCCCGAGGGGCTGTTCTGCAGATCCGCGACGTCCGATTTCAGCATCTCGCGGTAGCCATCATGAAGCGGCAGCCGCCAGCACGGATCATCGCGTTCCAGCCCGGCCGCGATCAGCCCCGCCGCCGTCTCGTCCCGCCGCGCAAACATCGCAGGCAGATCCGGCCCCAGCGCCACGCGCGCCGCCCCGGTCAGCGTGGCGAAATCGATCAGCAGCTCGGGCTTTGTCTCACACGCACGCACCAGCGCATCGCCCAGCACCAGCCGCCCTTCGGCATCGGTATTGGTGATCTCCACCGAGAGCTTGCTGCGCGAGCGCAGCACATCGCCCGGGCGGAAGGCATTGCCCGAAACCGCATTCTCCACGGCGGGCACCAGCAGATGCAGCCGCACCGGCAGCCCCGCGTCCATGACAAGGCCCGCCAGCGCGAGGGCATGCGCTGCGCCTCCCATGTCCTTCTTCATCAGCGCCATCGCCGAACTGGGCTTCAGATCGAGCCCACCCGAATCAAAGCACACCCCCTTGCCGACAATGGCGAGGCGCGGGTGCGCCGGATCGCCCCATTCCAGTTCGATCAGCCGGGGCGCATGGCTGCGTGCCGCCGCGCGGCCCACGGCGTGGATCATCGGATAGTCCCGCTCCAGCGCATCGCCGCTCACCACATGGAGCACCGCGTGGTGCGCCTTCGCCAGCGCCCGCGCCTCTGCTTCCAGCTGCGCGGGGCCCATGTCTTCGGCAGGCGTATTGACCAGATCGCGCACCGTGGTGATCGCGTCCCCCTCGGCCAGCGCGGCGCCCAGCGCGCCCAGCGCGCCCGTCAGCAGCAGCCGCGCGCCTTTTTCCGAAGCCTCGCTGCGATAGCGCTCGAACCGATACTGCGCGAGGCGCCAGCCGATCAGCGCCGGGCCTTCCGCGCCGGGATTGGCCAACCGGTATGTGCCCGCAGGCAGCCGGTCTGCCAGCGGGGCAAGGCACCAGCTGCCAAGCCGCGCCGGATCGGCCACCCCGCCAACCGCAAACCAGCCCTCGCCCGCACCGGCCGCATCGGGGACTATCGCGGTCTCCCCCGCGCCGCCTTCAAAGCCTTGCCCCGCCAGCACGGCCCGCTGCGCCGGGGTGAGCGCGGCAAGCCAGGGGGCAAGGCCCTGCTTGTCGACAAGATGGAGGGGAATGGCCTTCTGGCCGCGATCGGGCTGGATCAGTGCATCAAGCTGGTTCATCGTGACCGCGATCCTTGCCGCAGCTTCGCGGCGAGTGCGAGAGGAAACTGCATGAAGCGTCTGCCTGCCCGAAAGGTTATCATTGCCGCGCTGCTGGCGGGCCTTGCAGCCTGCGGATCATCTAAGGCCCCGGACGCGGCGCGAACCGGCGCAGCGCCCAGCGCATCGGCGGCCGCGCCCGCCCCCACCGCAGCCCCGGCCCCGGCGGCTCAGGCGCGCAGGCTGGACGAGAAGAACGACCTTTACGAATTCAGCTACAGCTATCCGGCCGCTGCCGCCGCGATCCAGGTCTTGCGCGAATGGCTGGAAGGCGATCTCGTCAGCGCCCGCGCCGCGCTCGCCTCCGAAGCGCGCGAAGGCCGCGCCGATGCCAAAGTGGGCGAGTATGACTTCACGCCTTATATGGGCTCGACCGAATGGAAGGTGGTGACGGACTTGCCCGGCTGGCTCAGCCTTTCATCAGAAATCTACAGCTTTTACGGCGGCGCACATGGCAATTCGGCGTTCAATTCCCTGCTGTGGGACAAGGCCGCCAATCAGCGCCGCAGCGCCGAAGACTTGTTCACCTCGAAGGAAGCGCTCAAGGCCGCCGTGCTCAAGGGCTTCTGCGCCCAACTCGATCGCCAGCGCGCGAAAAAGCGCGGCGAGGACATGGTCCTTGATCCGGGCGACGAGTTCGCCCGGTGCATCGATCCGCTCGAACAGGTGGTCATCCTAGGTTCCCAAAGCGGCAAGGGCTTCGACCGCATCGGCTTCCTGATCGCGCCTTACAATGCCGGGCCCTATGCCGAAGGGGCCTATGAAGTGACCCTGCCCGTCACCGCCGCTGTGCTGGCGGCCGTAAAACCCGAATACAAGGCCGCCTTTGTGGCCCCTTGATCTCGCAATTGCTTCGCATTGGCGCTACATGGGCCGGATGACCGAATATGTGATCGCCGACGAAACCGATGTGATGCCGCGTGACGGCACGATCAAGCTGCATGGCCCTGTGGGCTTTGAAGGGATGCGCAAGGCCGGGCGCCTCGCCGCGGAAATCCTCGATGCGCTGGTGCCGATGGTGCAGCCCGGCGTTTCCACTGCCGCCATCGATGATGTGGTGCGGCAGATGACGCTGGACGGCGGCGCCATCCCGGCCACGCTGGGATACCGGGGCTATACCCATTCGTGCTGCATCTCGATCAATCACGTGGTCTGCCACGGCATCCCTTCTGACACGCGGGTGCTACGCGATGGCGATATCGTCAATATCGACGTGACCCCGCTTCTCGATGGCTGGCATGGCGATTCCAGCCGCATGTACCTTGTCGGCGATGTGCCGCTGAAGGCGCGGCGGCTGGTGGATGTGACGTATGAATGCCTGATGATCGGGATCGAACAGGTGCGCCCCGGCGCGCGGCTGGGCGATATCGGCGCTGCCATTCAGGCCCATGCCGAACGCCACCGCTACGGCGTGGTGCGCGAATTTTGCGGGCACGGCTTGGGCCGCCTGTTCCACGATGCGCCCGAAGTGATCCACGCCGCGCACAAGGGCACCGGCCCGGAACTGCGCCCCGGCATGTTCTTCACCATCGAGCCGATGATCAACCTCGGCAAGGCAGGTGTGAAGCTGCTCGACGATGGCTGGACAGCGGTAACGCGTGACCGTTCGCTTTCGGCGCAGTTCGAGCATTCGATCGGCGTGACCGAAACCGGCTGCGAGATCTTCACGCTGAGCCCGCAAGGCCTGCACCAGCCGCCTTACGCGGCCTGAGGCAGCGCAGCACCTGCCCAATTTTCAGGCAGCGACTGCGCAAAACTTGTGCAGCAATCAGCCTCACTCGCGCAACTTGCGCAATGCGCAGGCGTGCGCGAGCCTCGCATTCTTGCCGGAACGCCCGAATTCCCGCTTTCGCGAGTGCCATTCATCGCCTAGTGAGGCGATGGACCCGCGTGGCACGATTCTTGGATAGCTGTTCCGGTATCGGGCTTACGTACAAAACCAACCGCCGGAAAGGGCCTCGGCCCGTCAACCGGATTGCCTGCAGGGAATGATCGAGTGAAAAAGGTCGAAGCGATCATCAAGCCCTTCAAGCTGGATGAGGTGAAGGAAG
>JAIXYF010000326.1 GCA_027490345.1 Novosphingobium sp. | reverse complement strand
TTCGGGCAGTCCGTGGCGTGCGATCAGCGCAGCCAGATCGCGCGCGCCCGCCATGTTGGCGGCGACTTGCGCCTTGAGATCGGAGAGGTTGGCATCGGGATTGCGCGCGGGCCACGGGGCATCTGCCAGCAGACGGCGCATCCCTGCCTCATCCAGCACGCCGCCGCGCACCAGCAGCACGTTATCCAGCACCACGCCTTCTTCTTCCAGCGTCGTCGCGTGCGGCGGGCTGGAGCCGGGGGTGGTGCCGCCGATATCGGCATGGTGGCCGCGATTGGCCACAAAAGCGACGGGGGTTTCGTGATCCGGCGCGAACACGGGCGTGATGACGGTCACATCCGGCAAGTGCGTGCCGCCATTGTAGGGGTTGTTGAGAACGAAGGCGTCACCGGGCTGAAGGTCGGTGCCCCGCGCCGCCATGATCGCGCGCACGCTTTGACCCATCGCCCCGAGGTGGACCGGAACGTGCGGCGCATTGGCGATAAGCTGGCCCATGCCATCGAACACCGCGCAGGAGAAATCGAGCCGTTCGCGCATGTTGACGCTCGTGGCGGTGCTGCGCAGCACTTCGCCCATCTGCTCGGCCAGCGCCATGAAGCGCGCGGCATAGAGTTCGAGGAGAACAGGATCGGGGCCTGCCGATGACGCTACGGCGACAACCCCAGAAGCTGCCGCTTCGGCGGTGAGCAGCAGTTCGCCCTGCGGCAGCACTTTGGCGTACCAGCCCGGCTCGACAATCGTGGTGGCAAGGCCTTCGCGGATCATCGCAGGGCCGGAAAGCTCTATGCCGGGGGCAAGCGCCGCGCGGTCCCATACTGGGGCGCTGTGCGCTTTGCCGCCGGTCCAGAGGGCGACCTGGTCAACCGGCGCAGCGGTACCCGTGGCGGCCAAAGCAGGTGCGGTGACGGGCGTATCCTGCGCCGCGACGACTTCGACCACCAGCTCGGCCACGACCAGCGCGCGGTCCGGCTCTGCATAGCCGAACCGGGCAAGATGCTCGCGTTCGAACGCAGCGCGCATGGTGCCCGCTGGCGCGAGCGGGACGCCCAGCGCGGTATCTGTGCCTGCATGGCGCAGGCGCACGGTGCAGGCTGTTTCCGCCCCGCTGGCCCCCAGTTCGGCAGCGGCGTCGGCGGCGAGCGCTTCGCAGCGGGCCGCAAGCACGCCTTGCGCATCGTCCGTCAGCGGTTGCTCCACCGCCAAAGTGCGCAGCGCGCTGCGGCGGGCAAGGCCCATGCCCAGCGCGGAGAGCACGCCTGCTAGCGGATGAATCAGCACCTGCCGCATTCCTAGCTCTGCTGCGACAAGGCAGGCGTGCTGTCCGCCCGCACCGCCGAAGCATTGCAGCACATGGCCGCGCACATCGATCCCGCGCCCAAGCGCCAAACGGCGGATCGCGGCGGCCATCGCGGCGACGCCGACTGCGAGGAAGCCTTCGGCCACTTCGCACGGGGTGCGCGTGCCGCTCATCTCTTTGGCCAGATCGGCAAACCGCGCGGCGACCACTTCGGCATCAAGCGGTTGGTCGCCGCCGGGGCCGAAGATCGCGGGGAAATGGGCGGGGCTGATCTTGCCGAGCATGACATTGGCGTCGGTCAGCGTCAGCGGTCCGCCGCGCCGGTAGCAGGCTGGGCCGGGATCGGCGCCTGCGCTTTGCGGGCCGACGCGGATGCGCGCACCATCGAAGCTGAGGATCGAGCCGCCGCCCGCCGCGATGGTATTGATCGCCAGCATCGGCGCGCGGATATCGGCTCCGGCGATCTGCGCATCGAACACGCGCTCAAAAGCGCCGGAATACAGTGCGATATCAGTGGAAGTTCCGCCCATGTCGAAGGCAACAAGGCGCGGGAAACCGGCGCTTTCCGCCGTGCGCGCCGCGCCGACGATGCCGCCCGCCGGGCCGGAAAGGATGGCATCGCGGCCATGGAAATCCGCCGCTGCGCTCAGCCCGCCATCGGAACGCATGAAGGCAAGCGGGGTCTGCGCGCCAAGATCGGCGGTGACGCGGCCCGTGTATGCGCGCAGCACGGGCGAGAGATAGGCATCAACCAGCGCGGTGCGTCCGCGCGCGACAAGGCCGATGGCGCTGCTGGCGGCGTGGCTGGCGGTGACCTGAGTAAAGCCCGCTTCTAGCGCCAGCGCAGCAATCCGCGCTTCCATTTCCGGATAGCGCCAGCCGTGGATCAGCGCGACAGCGCAGGCGCAAAGGCCCGCAGCGCGGTGGCGGGCGAGCGCGGCGCGCACCGCGTCCTCGTCCAGCAAGGCGAGCACCTTGCCATCTGCTGCGACGCGCCCCGCCACTTCCTCGACTGCGCAGTAGAGCGCCTCGGGCAACCGCACATCAAGATCGAACAGGCGCGGCCGCGCGGTGTGACCCATCGCGAGGAGATCGGAAAAACCGGCGGTTATCAGCAGCAGTACCGGCTCGCCCTTGCGCTCCAGCAGGGCATTGGTGGCTACCGTGGTGCCCATGCGCACTTCGGCAATGGTGCCCGGCGGGATCGCGGCGGAGGGGGCAAGGCCCAGAATGCGGCGGATACCTGCCGTGGCGGCATCGACATAGTGGCCGGGATTTTCGCTGAGCAGCTTGGCCGTGTGCAGGCCGCCCTCCGGCGCACGGGCGACGATATCAGTGAACGTGCCGCCGCGGTCGATCCAGAAATGCCAACTGCCTGCTGTCATTCGGCCCAGCTACCTTCGCCGAGGAAGCGGGCCATTCGCGCCTCGTCCGCGCTCACTTCGAGGCCCCGCGCCGCCAGCCAGTTGTCGTTGTAGAGCGTGGAGGCATAGCGCTCGCCCGAATCGCACAGGATCGAGACGATGGCTCCGTCCTCGCCGCGCGCCGCCATTTCGCTCGCAATGCGCGCGCAGGCGACAAGGTTGGTGCCGGTGGACCCGCCCACCCGGCGACCGAGATGGCGCGAAAGCGCGCGGGCGGCGCCGATGGAGGCGGTGTCGGCCACCACTTCGGCGCGGTCGATCACGCTGGGCACGAACGAGGGCTCGACGCGCGGGCGGCCAATGCCTTCGATATGGCAAGGCGCGCCGCTGCCGCTGCACGCGGTGCGGTCATGCCAGTGGCGGTGAAACGCGGACGCCTCCGGATCGGCGAGGCACAGGCGCGTGGGATGGCAATGATAGCGCAGAAACCGGCCCATCGTGGCAGATGTGCCGCCCGTGCCCGCGCCGCAGACGATCCAGGTCGGCACGGGGCAGGGCTCACGCCGCATCTGCGTGTAGATGCTTTCGGCAATATTGTTGTTGCCGCGCCAGTCGGTCGCGCGCTCGGCAAAGGTGAACTGGTCGATGTGGTGCCCGCCGCATTCAGCGGCCAGCCTTGCGGCGACGGCCTGCACGGTGCCAGGATCCTCGACCGGATGGCACCGCCCGCCCAGCGCCTCGATCGCGGCGATTTTCTCGCGCGCGGTGCGCTGCGGGATCACGGCGACGAACGGGAGGCCTAGCATCCGCGCGAAATAGGCCTCGGACACGGCGGTGGAGCCGGACGAGGCTTCGACCACCGTGGTTTCCGGCCCGATCCAGCCGCTGCACAGCGCATGGAGAAACAGCGAGCGAGCCAGCCGGTGCTTGAGGCTGCCGGTGGGGTGGCTGCTTTCATCCTTCAAGTAGATCGCGATGCCGGGCAGCGCGGGGAGGGGGACGGGCAACAAGTGCGTATCGGCCGAGCGGGCATAGTCCGCCTCGATCCGCCCGATGGCCCAGTAGACCCAATTCTGATCACATGGGGCCTGATTGTGCCGCGCCTGCATGTCCGTTCTGCTCCCGAGCCGCCCGTGCCGAGCCGCGTCCCGCTTAGGCGAGGGGCGCAGGCGGCTCAAGAGCGGTTGCAGCTTGCCCTGCTGCGGCCAGATCGCGGCGCGCCATCAGCATTTGGCGGGCAGGGTCCGCAACGAGCGCGGCGCTCAAAATCCCCCCGGCTTTGCGCCCCTTTGGCCCGGCGGCAGCGCAAGGCCCACGCGTTTGCAAGAAAAAGGGCCGCCCGGTGCAAGATTGTCCAGGATCACACGAGCAGCGTCCTCGTAAGTCACGATCATTTCCGGCATGCGCTGCTTAAAGGCTTTCAGGATGCGGATCGTCCGGAACAATCCGCTCGGTGATGGCCCCTCGACTGGCCAGCAATCGGCGCTGACCCTCAATGCTGCACCCGGCTGGCCTGACGGCGCAGAAACCATCGGCCCGGGGCAGAGCATCGACCAATCGAGCGCCGTTGCCGAAACGTGCGCCAAGTTGTGAAGATGCTGCTTGTAGACCTTCGGGATCATCGGCAAATCGGCCGCCCGCACGCCAAATCCCGGCACATCGAGCGCTGCCGCGCCGCCAAACAGCCAGAGCCGCCCCCCCGCACCCAGCGCATCTTCGGCCAGCGCAATCACTGATTGGACCATGGGTCCGAAATCGGGATCAATCGTGGCATTGCCCGCTGCATTGATCACCGTGTCCTGCTCTGCCATCGCGTTTGTCAGGGCGGCGTGATCGGCCAGCGTGCCGGTGTGGATCGTCAGCCCGGGCGTGTGGTCTTGCCCCAGCAAGGCCTGCAGCTTCCCGGCGCTGCGCACATACGCGGTAACATCAAGACCGCGCACCAGCGCCGCTCGGGTCAGCGCCAGTCCGCTGTTGCCGGTCGCCCCGATGATCAGAATGCGCACCGGATCAGCCTTCCGCGGCCATGACGGCCTCGATCGCGCCAAGCCCATCGATCTCGCAGCGCACGACATCGCCCCCTTTCAGGAACTGGCGCGGGTCCATCGCTGCGCCGACGCCGCCGGGTGTGCCGGTGAACAGGCAATCGCCCGGCTCCAGCGTCATGCCGATAGAAAGATGCTCGACTTGTTGCCAGACATTGAAAACGAGGTGTGATGTATTGGAATCCTGACGCTTTTCGCCGTTGACGAAGCAGCGCAGGCCCAGCGCATGGGGATCGCCCACTTCATCGGCGGTCACGATCCACGGGCCCATCGGGGCATGCGTATCGAAGCTCTTGCCCAGCGACCATTGCGGTGAGGCGTGCTGCCACATGCGCTCGGTCACATCGTTGCCCACGCAATAGCCGAAGATCGCGTCGGCCGCATCGGTCGCGGTGATATGCTTGCCGCCTTTGCCGATCACCGCGACGAGTTCGACTTCGTAGTCGGTCGTCATCGTGCCCTTGGCGATTGCGATATCGGCAAAAGGCGCGTTCACGCTGGTCTGGGCTTTGGTGAACCAGACCTGCCGTTCGGGAGGTTGCATATTGGATTCAGCAATATGATCGGCATAGTTGAGGCCGATGGCAAAGATTTTGCCGGGGCGCGGGACCGGGGCTTCCAGCGTCACTTCAGCAAGCATTGCGCCGCCGCCGGCTGCGCCCAGGGCCGCAAGGCCATCCTTCAGTGCATCCCAATCGCGGATCAGGTCGATCATCGTGCCGCCAAAACCGCTGTCGATGATCCGGTCTCCGACGACGATGCCGATGCGGGTTTGCCCAGCGGCATTATACGTGGCGAGCTTCATGCGGGGGGTCTTTCAGAAAATAATGAGCCAAGGACAGGACCATGCCAGGTCCCAAGCGCCGGGCCTGGACCAGTCAGACGGGCGAAACGTGAGTCGAAATTGACTATATAGTCAAATATATTGCTTTTGACCATATGGTCAAGTATCAGCCGGGCATGGCCTCGCTCCCGGTTGTTTCGCCCCGCACTCCCTCACCGCGTGCTGCCCGCACCCGCAGCGCGTTGATCGCGGCAGGCTTTGATCTGCTGGCGGAAAAGCCGATCGATGCCATCCCCATCGATGAAGTGGTGGCGCGCGCTGGCGTGGCAAAGGGTAGCTTCTTCAATCACTTTTCCGATAAACCTGCGTTTTCTTCTGCGATTACGGAGGAAGTGCGGCAGGAACTGGAAGAGCGGATTGCGGCGGCCAACGCGGGCCTTGCCGATCCGCTGGCGCGCATTGCTGGGGGTTTGCGTGTGGGCGCAGCGTTTGCGCTGGCCCAGCCCAAGCGCACGGTGGTGCTGCTGCGCAGCCATGCCAGCACAACCTTGCGTTCACACCCTCTCAATCGCGGACTGGTGCACGACATGGAAGCGGCCCTTGCCGCAGGCCTCGTGCGCGAAGAGGCGCGGGCGGGCGGCGTGCTCTATTGGCTGGGGCTGTGCCAGATCCTGCTCGCCAATCTAATCGAGGAGCGGCCGGGGCTTGAGGCGGCACGTGCGGCGCTGTCGGCCATGCTCATCATGGGGCTTAACGGGCTTGGTGCCGATCCGGCCCGCGCCAAGGCGATTGCCCACGAGGCTGCTGCCGCGCTGTGAAGGGGCGTTCGCTCAGCCGCTTGCCGGTTCGCGCAGCACGACCGTGAGATGCACCTTGAGCATGACTGCGGGATCGGCATTGGCGAGGCCGCGCGCCTGGCCCAGCGGGGCGTGCCAGTAATCGCCGGTGCCGACGGGGATCGTCTCTTCGCCCAGCGTTGCCAGGCCGCGCCCGGCGATCACATAGTAGAACTCTTCGTAGGCCCCCATGCCGTTGCGATCGTCGGCATAGTGGACATGGCCGCCTTCTGCCGCGCCGGGCGGGATTTCGAGGATCAGGAAGCGGGTGGGCGCGCCTTTGCCGCCGAACCGGAAGTGGCGGACGGTGACGCTGCCCGGCCCGCCGCGCATGGCTTCGAGCACTTCGCGGCCATCACGCTCGTTCTCGATCACGTCACATCGAACCCAGCTTCATGAAGAACGACCAGCGGTCGGCGCGCAGTTCATCGGCCGTCAGCGGGGTGAGGTCGGCCAGTTCGGCGCGCAGCGCTGTGCCCAGCCGCTTGATCGTCTCGGCATGGTTGCGATGCGCCCCGCCAACAGGTTCGTAGATCACGCGGTGAATGATGCCCAGCTGCATGAGATCGGGTGCGGTCATCTTCATTGCTTCGGCTGCATCGGGCGCACGGTTCGCGCCGCGCCAAAGGATCGAGGCGCACCCTTCGGGCGAAATGACCGAATAGACCGAATGTTCCAGCATCAGCACGCGGTTGGCGCTGGCCAGCGCGACCGCGCCGCCAGAGCCGCCTTCGCCCACGATCACTGCGACCAGCGGTACGCCGATTTCCAGGCACTTTTCGGTGCTGCGCGCGATAGCCTCGGCCTGCCCGCGCGCTTCAGCATCGACGCCGGGGAATGCGCCCGGCGTATCGACGAGGGTGATCACGGGGAGACCGAAGCGGTCGGCCATGTCCATCAGGCGGATCGCTTTGCGATAGCCTTCGGGCCGCGCCATGCCGAAATTGTGCTTCAGGCGCGTGGTCGTGTCCTCCCCCTTGGCATGGCCGATGACCATGACCGGGCGCCCGCCGAGCCGCGCGAACCCGCCGACGATCGCCTGATCATTGCCATAGAGCCGGTCACCGCCCAGCGGAATGAAGTCTTCGAATAGACCCTGCACATAGTGCACGAAGTGGGGTCGCTGCGGGTGCCGCGCCACTTGCGTGCGCTGCCAAGGGCTGAGGCGCGCATAGATATCGCCGAGCTGGCGGTGCGCCCGCTCGTCGAGCATCAGGGCTTCGGCCTCGCCGCCGCCCTCGCCCCCTTTTCCCTCGCGAAGCGCGGCGGCGCGCTTCGCAAGAGCTTCGACCGGCTTTTCGAACGCCAGGTATTCCATCAGACTTTCCCGTCAAACCGTCATCGACATCCCGCGATAGATGCGCGCACGATAGCGCGAATCTTCGGCATCGGGGAGGGGGGTGCCGACGAGCAGGACGGCGCGCGCAAACCGCTTCACTTCTTCCAGATGCTCATCCAGATCGCGCGGCTCTTCCGAACGCACGCGGCGGGTGAGGTTGATCTGGTTGACCGGTGCGCCGTGGACCAGCCGCTCGTTCTCCACCGCCAGCGTGGCGGTGAACGAGTGCAGCGTGGTCTTGATGAAATTGGCGAGCGCAAAGGCCGGGCTCTTGTCGCCCATCGGCACATCGGGCGAGACGAGCAGCAGCTGGCAATCATCATAGAGCGAGGCCTTGCGCGCCACGCGGAAGTGCGTGGTAAGGTTATCCGCCACCAGCGTGCGGAACTCCTCTGGAGTCAGCAGCGCGTCCGTGGCGAACAACCGGTTCGGCAGCGGCTGCAGCGGGGTGGAGACGATGGTGGTGGGATGGCCCCAGCGCGTGAGGCTTTCGTCCATCGCCGCTTCGACACCGCCTTCGAGCGAGACATGCTCGATCGGGGCGCCCTCGATATCGTCCAGCTGGGCGGCAAAGGCTGCATAGGCGTCTGCCGTCCCACTCATCAGCACCACGCGCGCAACATGGCAGTCGCTGATGAAAGCGCGGGCGGTTTCAGCGAGATAGTCGGTCAGGTGCTCGCCGATGATCCACACCGTGCGGCCGCGCATCTGATCGAGCCGCTCCTGCTTGGGGCTGCCGAACAGTTCGCGCTCGGTGGTCGAGCGTTCGACGCTGAGGCCGCCCGAAGGCATGAACGTCTCGCCCGAAACGGCGCGGTCCGCAAGGAAGAACACGGTCGCCTGCGCCACGTCGGTCTCGGTCGGCATCTTGCCGAGGAACAGCTGCGAAAGCACGCCGGTTCCGACTTTCTTGGCTTCCACCGCGATCTTGTCGGCAGGCAGGAAAGGCTCGTCTTCGGGCGGGGTCTTGAGCAGCCAGTCGCGGTTGGCCTCGGGCGTATCGGGGCGCTCGGCCCATTCGGGGCTGTCGAGGAAATAGCCCGCGCCGCGCAGGCGGCCGACGAGCTTGGCCGCGATATCCGGCGTCATCAGGTAGCGGTCCCAAGTGCACAGACCGTCACCCTCGCGCGCGCAGGCCAAGGCCAGTTCGCGGATTTCGCGCGGGTTGTTGGTATCGTGCGACATGCGCACGGTATCGTTGCGGGCAAGACGGCTGAGCAGCGCCTCCACGCGCACGCCCCGGCGCAGTGATTTGACCGCGGCGGCGTGGATCGCATTGAGCCGCTTGTTGGCCAGGATCAGCTTGCCGCGCCGCTCGAACAAGCCGGGCTTGCCGCCGGTACCCGCGAGGCGGTCACCATCGACCGGGCCGGGGGCAATCGCGTTGAACTGCACTTCTGGCCCGAGGTAACGCGCCATCGATTCCACCATCGCGCGCTGGCCCGATTTGGACGCGGCATAATCGGCGCGGTTGGGATAGGCGACTGCAAGGTACTTTTCGCCGCCGAAATAGGACGAGACATTGAGGACGTAGCCCGAGCCTTGCGCCTTCATGATCGGCACGACGTGGTGCATCAGCGTGAAGTTGGAAATGAGGTTTGCGTCGAGCGTGTAGTTCCACGCGTCCACGCTCATATCCACGACCATCTCTTCCGCGCCCGCGACGCCGGCGTTGTTGATCAGGTAGTCAATCCGCCCGAACGCCTTGATCGTGGCATCGACGGCAGCCTTGAGGCTGTCGAGATTGCTCACGTCCATGCCCGCCATCGTCTGCACGCGGCGCTCCACACCGGCAAAGCCGATGTCTTCCAGTTCGCTGACGATCCGCGCGCGCGCGACGGCGAGTTCGCTCTCGCGCCGGGCGACCATCATGACCTTGCCGCCCGCGAGCGCAAGGAGACGTGCGACCTGCCCGCCGATGCCCGCCGAACCGCCGGTGATCAGCGCCACTTTGCCCAGATGCAGGCCGGTGATGTTCTCGCTGAAGCCCGCCATCGCCTTGCGCGCGCCTGTTGCCTCGCCAATGCTGCGCGGCACGTAGAGCGTGACTTCGCCGATCTTGCTTTCCTTGATCAGCACGCG
>JAIXYF010000210.1 GCA_027490345.1 Novosphingobium sp. | reverse complement strand
TGGCGCGGGCTGTAATCCGCGAAACCATCGTGCTGGGCGCTCCGGTCACCTATCGCCCTGCGGCCTGATTGCGGCCCCACCAAAAAAGGACAAGACATGCCCCCCATCCGCCCCCTCGTCAGTGTAGTGGGAGCCAGCGGCCGACAAGGTCTGGCCCAGGTGGCGCAACTGCTCGCCGCCGGATTCCAGGTGCGCGCCATCTCGCGCCGGGCCGATGCGATGCGCTCCACGCCGTTCCCGGAGGTAGAGGTGCGCGTGGCCGATCTGTTCGAGCCTGCCACGCTCGCCCCGGCGTTCGATGGTTCGGATGTGATCTTCTTCAACCACCCGGTGCAGGCCCGCGCGCAGCGTGCCGATCTGGCCGAAGCAGTGGGCCGCGCCGGCAAGGCCGTGGGCGTGCGCCGCGTGGTCTGGAGCACGTCGAGCTGGATTCCCGATCGGCCGGGCGACCCCTTCACGTATGGCTGGAACACCGAGGGCATCAACCGGTTGTGGCGCACCGGCGTGCCGGCCACGGTGTTCGGCTCGGTGCTGTTCATGGACAACCTGCTGACCAACTGGGTGCGGCCCCGCCTGCTGCGCGAGGGCGTGTTCGTCTATCCCCACGGGCCGAAGCTGCGCGCCAACTGGATCAGCCTCGATGATGTAGCGCGGATCATGATCCTTTCGCTGGACCGGCCCGATTTCGAAGGTAGCTGGATGAACATCGGCGGGCCCGAAGCGCTGCAGGGCCCGGATGTGGCCGCCGCGCTTTCTGCCGCGCTGGGACGCGAAATCGCCTTCCGCTATTCCCCCCCGGCCGAATTTGGGGATGAGCTTGCCGCCGCTTTCGGCAATGCCATGCCCAGCGACCGGCGCGAGCAGTTCGCCCGGGATATCGAGGCGTTCTATGTCTACAACAACGAGGCGCCCACCCGGCCCTTCGAAGTCGATGCGGCCTATCAGGCCTCACGCCTGCCCGGGTTCGTGCCAGAACGGCTGGCCGATTGGGCGCGCCGACAGGATTGGTCAGACGCGGCCTATCGCCCATCGGGAGGGTGATCAGCCAGCAAGCTCTTGATCGGCGGCATCCGCCTTGAAACGGTAGGTAGGCTTGGGAAAATCAGGCAGCGCGCCGGTCTGGCGGATGCCCTCAAGAATGCGCTTGGCGGTCTCGCGCGCTTCGCCCTGGCAGGTGCCGCACAGCAGCAGCAGCAAGGCATCGACGATCCGGCGGATATAGGCAGCATCGCTCAGCCGACCGAGGCACCATTCGTTGATGATGGCAAAGCTGGTGTTGGAAAAGGTCAGCGCCACTTCCTCGATATCGGCCCAGGGCGCGATCTGCCCGCTTGCGGCCAGGCTTTCGAGCAGGACAGTGATGCCGCTGGTGCCCATCTTCTGCAGGACTTCCCAGACGTCATCGCTGGTCGACGGCGAGAAATAGATTGTGACCACCGCGAGCGCATAATTCTTTGCGCGCAGATTGCGGGTGTTGATCGCAATCGCGCGGTCGATCATGCCCTCAATCGTGGTCGCCTCGGTCTTGAAGTGGACATGGTAGCGGATCTCGTCGAACGCCTCCTTGATCGCGATGGCGGCCGCGCGTTCTTTCGACGAGAAGTGATTGTAAAGCGTGCGCTGGGCGATATCCGCATGCTGGCACAGTTCGCGCACGCTGAAATTCGCCAGCCCTTTTTGCGCAATCAGCCGCCGCGTTTCCTTCAGGATCCGCCGCCGCCGCTCCTGAATAAGCGGGCTGGCATAGACCAGAGGGTTACCCGCCAGGTTCGCTTGATCCGTCACGCCGTCCTCGTCATCCCACGTGCTATTCTAAACAAAAGCGCACCATGCAGCAATAGTGCCGCCTGGCTCTCTCCAAAAAATTAGCGCACGTGATATTTTTTACGGATTTGCAAAAATGCCCTGCGCGGGCTGATGCCAAGGCGCACCTCAAAGGCCCCGCTGAAATGCCCCGCATCCTTGAAGCGCCAAAAGCGGATTGGCCAGCGCGTAGCGCGAGCGATCAAGGCGCCGCGCCCAGATCCATCCCCAAACCGTCTGGCTCTTGGCCGGAAACAGCTTGCGGCCATCGTCTGGATTGGCGGTCTTGGCGATCAGACCCCGCCGGAGCAATTCCTTCACGATCCGCGTAACGCCGGGCGGATAAAGCAGTGCCTTGGCCGCAGTCGGATCGGCATACAGCATGCCATTGTCCGAAAGCCCGTGCAATCAGCGCTTCCATGCGCGGCACATCGACTGAAATCACAACGTCCGCCTGCCCTTCATCCAGACCGGGGCGATAGGCCTCGCGCCAGGTCAGCATGTCGCCATAACCGGGCCCGAACTGCACATCGAAATCATACCACAGCCGCTCGGACTGCGTGGCCAGCGAAGGATCAAGCCACACCGCCGCCGCAATCTCGTCCCACATCGGAAAGCCAGGCTCCATTCGCCGAAGCATAGCCGCAACCGGCGGACGCGCGGCCATGGCCAGCCGCTCCACCAGCGCCGGGGTGAGCTGCGTCGCGGTCGACGGGTCGACCGGGACAATCTTCACCTTGGGCCATGGCGCATGGGCGGCCATGCTGGCGGCTTCGGGATCGAAGCGGATGTTGAATTCGCGGCGCGGTGTGTTGACGAATTCGCGCGCGAAATCTGCAGCAGACTTGCCCTCCAGCACCTGCCGCGGCGCAAGGCTGCCGCCCATG
>JAIXYF010000116.1 GCA_027490345.1 Novosphingobium sp. | reverse complement strand
GCGCGCGGCATCGGGCAAATTCCAGGCGCAAGCCTGTCGCCGGTCACGCCGCAGTTGACGCTCGCGTTTCCGCCCGAACTGGACGCCCTGCCCGAGCGCGACGCGGTCACCGCGCGCTTCGGCCTGCTCACCTCGCTGCGCAAGTTCGGCAACGAGGAGGACAGCCTTGCGCAGCTGACCCGGCGCGCCCGGCAGGACACCGATGTTCTGCAGCAGATCCTGCGGGTTTATGGCTACTATGATGCCGAAGTCTATCAGAGCACGACGGGCTATGCCGCGGCGGCTGAGGGCAGCGGCGCCGGGCCCGTGATCGATCTGAAGAAAGTGGGTGTGCGCTTCGATGTGCGGCCCGGTCCGCGCTATGTGCTGGGCCGCATCAGCCTTGGCGATCTTGCCGCCGCGCAGGATGCACCGGCGCTTTCCCGTGCGTTTGCCTTGGCGCCAGGTGATCCGGTCAATGCTGATCGGATCGTGGCAGAGCGCGATAACCTCATCGCTGCGCTGGGCGAAGGGGGGCATGCCTTTGCCAATGTGGGCCAGCCCGATCTTGCCATCGATCACGCGCTGCGCACGGGCGATCTTGTCCTGCCGGTCACCACTGGTGGCCAGTATCTGATCGGCGCGGTGCACTCCTCGCTGCCCGAATACCTCTCGGCGCGCCACCTTGCGCGGATTGCCCGCTTCCGCCCCGGCGATGCTTTCCGCCGCTCACGCATCGATGATCTGCGGCAGGCGATCCTGGCGACCGGCCTTGTCTCGGCCGTCACCGTCAGCCCGCGTGAGACCATTGCGGCTGAGCCCGGGAAGCCCGGTGTCGCTGATATTGACATCACGCTGGCCAAGGCCCCGCAGCGCACGATCGCGGGCCTGATCGGCTATTCGAGTGGTGAGTGGCTGCGCATTGAGGCGAGCTGGGAGAACCGCAACTTCTTCCCGCCCGAAGGCCTCGTGCGCTTCAGGGGCGTGGTCGGCACGCGCGAACAGCTGGCGGGGGCGACGTATCGGCGCAACAACTTCTTCGGCCGCGATCAGGTGCTGACCGCCGATCTCTATGCCCAGACCCGCCGCACCAGCGCTTTCCGGGCGCGCACGCTGTCCTTCGCTACCACGTTTGAAAAGCAGACCACGCTGATCTTCCAGAAGGCCTGGGTGTGGTCAGCGGGCATCGAATTGCTCGCCACGAGCGAACTGCCCGCCGCGGCCGGCTCCACCCGCACCACGTACTTCATCGGCGCGCTGCCGCTGCGCGTGGCCTATGATGGCAGCAACGATCTGCTCGATCCGCGCCGGGGCTTTCGCATATCGGTGCGCCTCAGCCCGGAAATCTCGGTGCAGAATGGCCAGCGCTCCAATTATCTGCGCGGCCAGCTGGATGCCAGCGCCTATCAGCCGATCAGCAGCCGCGTGGTGCTGGCGCAGCGGGTGCGGCTGGGCACGATTCCGGGCACCGATGTCGGAAGCATCGCGCCTTCGCGGCGGCTCTATGCCGGCGGCGGTGCCTCGGTGCGCGGCTTTGCCTATCAGGCAGTCGGCCCGCGCGACGGCTTGGGCAATCCCAGCGGCGGACGCAGCTTGTCTGAATTCTCGCTCGAAGCCCGCGTCCAGACCGGTCTGATGGGCGGCGCGGTGAGCGTGGTGCCGTTTATCGATGCGGGCACTGTCGGCCCCACGGCTTCGCCCACGATCAATGGTCTGAAAGTCGGCGTGGGCCTTGGTCTGCGCTATCAAACCAGCTTCGGCCCGGTCCGCGTCGATGTGGGCACTCCGCTCAATCCGGTGGCGGGCGACAAGCGGATCGGCGTCTATGTCTCGCTGGGGCAGGCGTTCTGATGGCCAGCGAGGCACCCCCGCCCCAAAACCCGCAGGCCCAGAACCCGCAGGCCCAAAGCCCGCCGCCCCCGCCCCCGAAGCGCTCTGGCCGCTTGCGCCGCCTGCTCGGCTGGGGCCGGGGGCTGCTACTGGCGGCCGTGCTGCTCGTGCTGGCGCTGGGCGGCTCGGTGGTCGTGCTCGATTCCCCGCTTGGCCACCGCTTCGTGGCAGACCGGATCGCGGCGGCCGATACCAGTTCGGGCCTGCATATCCGCATCGGGCGGATCGATGGCACGCTGTTTGGCCGGATGAGCCTGCACGAGGTGGTGCTCACCGATCCGCAAGGGCGCTTCATGGTGGTGCCGCAGGCCACGCTCGATTGGCGGCCGCTGGCCTGGTTCGGGCTTGATCCGCGCAGTCCGCTGATGAAAGGCCTCGATATCCGGGCGCTGATCCTGCGGCGCGCCACTTTGCTGCGCGCGCCGCGCCTGCGGCCCGGCAATCCGGATGATCCGATCCTGCCCGGGTTCGATATCCGGATCGACCGGCTGGCCGCCGAAAACCTGATCGTCGATTCTGCGGTGATGGGCCAGCGGCGGCGGATCGATTTTGCCGCGCGGGCGGATATCCGCAGCGGCCGGGCGCTGCTCAGCCTGGGCGGGCGGCTTGGCGGGCGCGATCGGTTGCGGCTGCGGCTGGATAGCGAGCCGGACCGCGACAAGTTCGTGCTCGATCTCATTTATAATGCGCCCAAGGATGGCCTGCTCGCCGCGCTGACCGGGGTGAAGCGCGATGTGGCGGCGCGCGCGGGCGGCAAGGGCGGCTTCAACGATTGGCACGGCTGGGGCGCGGCGCAGGTCAATGGCCGCAAGCTGGCCGCGTTCGAACTGGATCATCGCGCCGGGCGCTTCAAACTGGCGGGGCAGATCTTTCCGGGTGACCTTGCGGGCAATGCGGCGGCGCGGGGCGCAGTGGGCGAGAAGGTGTCGCTGCTGGCGGAAGGCAAAGGCAGCGGCGGTGTGTTGCGCGGGCAGCTGTTCGTTGGCGCAGCGGCGCTGCGCGGCACGGCGCAAGGTGCGCTCGATCTGGTGAACAACCGGGTCGAGGCGGTGAAAGTCCGCGCCGCGTTGGTCCGGCCTGATCTGCTCCTCTCCGGCACTGGCGCCGAACTTTCCGGCGCGCGGCTTGATGCCACCATCGATGGCCGCTTCACCGCGCTGGCGATCATCCACGATCTGCGCGCTGCGCGGTTCGTCAGCGGGCCCTTTGTTGGCGAGGGGCTGCGCACTGCTGGCACCGCCTATTGGGATGGCAAGCGGCTGCGCCTGCCGCTGGCGCTTTCGGCGATCCGGCTGACGACCGGGCAGGCGCAGCTCGATCCGCGCCTGCCGGGCGCGCGGCTTTCCGGCGATCTGGTGCTCGCTGGCGCCAAGCTTACCTCAGAGCGGCTTGATCTGACGGTGCAGGGCGGCTCTGCCCGGCTGACGCTCGACGGCGATCTGGCGCACAGCCGCTTCGCGCTGGCGGGAGGCGTGAACGCGCGGGCGCTGGCGCTGCCCGATCTG
>JAIXYF010000018.1 GCA_027490345.1 Novosphingobium sp. | reverse complement strand
GCGCAATGGTGGTCTGCCCGCCGGCCAGCACCGGCGCATCGGCGTCTGCCACGGGCACGATTCCCCAGAACGTGCCGCCCGGCAGTTCGGCTTCCTGCGCCTGCGCACCGCTGCGTGGCAGCACGAGCGAAGCGGCGGTTCCGGCAAGGGCGCCCAGCAGATGGCGCCGATTGATGTTCATCGCTGATTATGACCCTTAGCGCGTTAACGCACCAATCGTTACTAAGGCAGGCAAAGGTTGATGAACCAACCCCTGCGCGGGTCACCTTGCGATGAACCGTGGCCACAGCGCCACTGGACGTTGCCGCAGGTGCCTGCAGGCCAGACAGGGCGCGCGATCCGGGGCTGAATGGGGGACCCAATGGGGCGCTTGGCACGGGTCTGACCGCTGGCGGCCCGGAGGCCCGGAGGCAGTGCTTAACTAAAGGTAAATTCTGAACCCCAGCTGACTAGGGGTGCTTTCGGAGAGTGTATTTCATCGATTATATAATCGCGTGGACTCTGAGCAACATTTCGCAAAAAATGGAGAAAATGCGCCGTTTTTTCATGACGCACTGCGTCAAAATGTCAAAAATTTGTCATATCATCCGCCTAGAGGCTCGGCATCTAGGGTTCACACCCCTTAACTGAGGATATATATGCATCTTGCTTCTTCCCTGCGCACCGGCCTGCTGGCCGGCGTTGGCATCTTCGCCCTTGTTTCGGCCCCGGCGTTCGCCGCTGCAGCGCCTCAGGCTGATGAAGCCGCCCCCGCGCCTGCCGCTGGCTTGCCCGATGGCGTGCCGATCGAGGAAATCGTGGTCACCGCGACCAAGCGGGAAACGAGCCTCCAGAAGACCCCGATCTCGATCTCGGTCGTCGGCGCGGCGGATATGAAGAACCGCCATGTGCAGAGCCTGATCGATCTGGCCGATGGCGCCGTGCCCAGCTTGCGCATCGCCACGTTCGAAGCGCGCCAGTCGGCGCTCACCATCGGTCTGCGCGGCATTGTGCCCGGCGATGCCAACCAGCCCGCGCGCGAGCAGGGCGTCGGTGTCTATCTCGATGGCGTCTATCTTGGCCGCCAGCATGGGCTTAACGCCGCGCTGTTCGATATCGAGCGCATCGAGGTGCTGAAGGGCCCGCAGGGCACCCTGTTTGGCCGCAACACCGAAGGCGGCGCGCTGAGCATGGTGATCAAGGCCCCCACGGGTGAATTCGGCGGCCGCGCTTCGGCGGGCTTTGGCAACTATGGTGCTTACACCGGCCAGCTCCACCTCGATCTGCCCGCCATCGAAACCGGCCTCGGTTCGCTTGCGTTCAAGCTCGACGGGGTGGTCCTGCATCAGGATGCCACGACCAAGAATCCGCTGGCCGGGCAGGCCGGCTGGAACCAGTTTCACCGCTATGGCGGCCGGGTTGCGGCGCGCTGGAAGCCGGCTGCAGGCCTCACCGTCGATCTCGCCTTCGATAAGAGCCGCGATGAAAACACCCCGTTCTTCAGCCAGCTGCTGAACTACAACCCGCTCGGTCTGCCAGTCGGCACCGTCTATGACAGCGCCCGCAAGGCCTGGTTCACTGATGCGACGCTTACCACCAAGGGCATTGCGCCGCTGCCGGGCATGGTGAAATTCGGCTTCGATCGGCAGGATGTCGCTGATATCGGCGTGCCGCAGCAGGTTTCGGTGGGCAAGACACAGGGCGTCACCTCGACCATCAAGTACAAGGTTAGCTCCGATCTCGAACTGCGCTCGATCACGGCGTGGCGCACGGTCAGCGATGATCAGTGGGACAACTCGGGCGGCGCGAACCGCACGCCGGTCTATGTGCCCAATGGCAATTTCAGCCGCTACAGCATCGCCACGCTCGACCAGCGCCAGTTCAGCAGCGAGCTGCAGGCGGTGGGCAGCATCGCGAACATCGATTATGTACTGGGCCTCTATTACTTCAGCGAACGCGCCAACGATGCCGCGCGCACGCCCAACACCAACAAGTGGGTCTCCGATCCCGTCACCCAGCTGGCCACTGGCTACACCATCAACGATCCCAGCCAGTATCCGCTGGCCACGGTCGCGCGGGCCAGCATTGCCTATGCCAAAAGCTATGCCGCTTATGGGCAGGCAACCTGGACCCCGATCAGCCCGCTGCATATCACGCTGGGCGGCCGCTATACGGCGGACCGCAAGAATGGCTCGCTGCTCACGATCAACGGCGCGCCTTCCAACCTGACGTTCAAGCAGGACAACAACCGCTTCGATCCGCTGGCGGTGCTGGCCTATGATGTGGCACCGGGCGTGAATGCCTATGTCAAGTATGCCACCGGCTATCGCGCGGGTGGTGCCAGCTCGCGCAGCCTCACTTATCGCTCGTTCGGGCCGGAAGAGGTGAAGTCCTACGAAATCGGCCTCAAGACCGAGCTGTTTGATCGCAAGGTCCGCTTCAATCTGGCGGGCTACATTATGGACCGCACCGACAGCCAGGTCGATTTCAACTTCTTCATCCCGCAGGCCGATGGCACGGTGCGCAACACGCTGGAGACGGTCAACGCGCTGGGCACCACAAAGATCCGCGGCATCGAGGCCGATCTCAATGTGCGCCCGGCCGATGGCCTCGCGCTCGGTCTGTCCTATGTCTACACCTACAGCAAGATCCCCCCTGCGCGGAACACGGTGCAGGAACAGCTGAACCAGCAGATCGACCCGACCAATACGGCGCAGATCTTCCAGGATGTGTATATCGTCTACACGCCTGAAAACGCGCTCTCAGGCACGATCGACTATGACTATCCGATCGGCAGCAACGGCACTTCGCTCAAGCTGCACCTCGATGCCAACTATGCCGACGCCGCCTTCACGTTCGACAACGAGAACGTGAAAGCCGACAAGACCTTCGTGATGAACGGCCGCATTGCGCTGGCCGACATGCCGATGAGCGACCGGGGCCAGAAGCTGACGATTGCGGGCTGGGCGCGCAATCTGCTCAACAACAGTTTCGTCTATCGCCGGTCAAACGCGAACGGCAATGTGCTGGGCGATTACGGCAACTTCAATGCGCCGCGCACCTACGGCATCGAAGCCACGCTCAACTTCTGAGCGCGGGCGCCCCACGGGTAAAACGGAAACGGCGGCCAGGTCAGACCCGGTCGCCGTTTCTGTTTAGCCAAAGGGAGGCGGGGCCGCAGCGCCGGGCAGGTGCCAGACGGGCGGGGGCGCTTATGCCGCGCGGCGCGGATCGGGCTGGCTACGGGCTTCGCGCAACAGCTTTTCGTAGCTGGTGAAAAGCGCGGCGAAATGGTCGTCCATCACGCGCGGGCTGGGGATCTGCGCGCGCGGGCCATCGATCCCGGATTCGCGCGCGATGCAGTATTCCACGATGGTTTCAGCAGCGGCTGCGGCATCGGCGGAGCCATAAATCCACCCGGCTGATGCCCGTGCCTGATCGGCTGCGCCGCCTTCATCCGGGGCGATCAGCGGCAGGCCGCTGGCGCGTGCTTCGGCGGCCACCATGCAGAACGTTTCAGCCTCGCAGCCATGCACCAGCGCATCGGCGCTGGCCATTACGCGCGCGAGTTCGCCCCGGTCGGTGATCGGCGCCAGGATGCGGATATGCGGGTTGCCTGCAATGCGCTTTTCGATGGACTTGTGATCGCGGCCCTGCCCGGCCAGCACGAGGCCCACCGGGCGGCGCGTGCCTGCTGCGGTGACCGCATCAACCAGCATCGGCCAGCGCTTTTCGGGAGCAAACCGGCCCACGCCGATCAGCAGGGTGGCGTCCTCTGGCAGTTCGCAAAGGGCGAGCAGGCCCTTGCGCAGGCGATCGTCGCGGTGCGCGGGGGAAAACACGCCCGGATCGACACCCATCGGATTGGTGACCACACCCTTGAGGCCGCCGCCCACCAGCCGGTCCGAAAGGCCCTGGCTGGCGCTTACGATCATGTCGAACTGCGTGTCGAGCTTGCGCAGATGCCGCCAATACCGGTCGAATGCCTTGTCGATCACCGGGCGCGGGGCCACACCGTCAAACCAGCGATAGGCATAGGCAGAGAGCGGATCGGCATGCATGATCAGCGCGCGCGGGGCCATGCCCGGCCATTGCCCCACAAGGCTGGCGCTGCGCCAGGGCGAGGACGCTTCCACCATATCGGGCGCTTCCCGGTCCAGCGCGGCATAAAGCGCGGGCACATCGCTGAAATAGCGGTAATTGAAATCGAGCGGGAACACCGTGCTTTTCAGCCAGACGATGCGGGCGCGGGGCCCGCGGTCCTCGATGCGGTTTTCCTCACCGGGCGCGATGACCACGACTTCGTGGCCCATGGCGGCGCCCGCCTTCAGCTTGCGATCAACATAAGTGCGCACGCCGCCGCCCTTGGGCGCATAGAAGGCGCAGACATCGACGAGCTTCATGCGCAAATCCCTAGGATCGTTTAAGCGGGCCGAACGTGAACAGGCCGGTACGGTAATTCATGACGATGCGCAATGTGGTTAGCCCGCCGCCCGCATTCGCCGCTACCGAGGCCGCCTTGGGCTTGGACCAGCCGAGCTTGGGATTGCCCGAAAAGCCTATGCCATCGTGGCTGAGGTTGAACTTGCGATCGGCGTTGCGATCATGAAGCACGGTCACGGCATAGGTGCCCGGCCCGGGCAGGCGCCCGCACAGCCGAGGCCCCGGCTCGGCCGGGACCGCCACTTCCACGCGGCGGAAGGTTTTGCCCGCCATAACCAGCACGTTGTCATCGGCCAGAAAATCGGTGTCGTTGGCCGGATAGACTTCGATTTTCACGCGCCCGGTGCGATCCTTCAGGCCCATGAGATCGACCAGAAACGCAGGGCCGCTCTCGCCCGGTCGACACTGGCCTTCGGCCTTGCCAAGATCGGGCGTGGAAGGGATCGGCCCCGCCGCCGTCAGCAGCGCAAGTGCTGCGCTGAGGAAAATGGCCCGTTTCAAGCATTCCTCTCCTTCTGCACAAGATCAAGCAGCATCAAGCCCATGAACAACACCACATGCGTTGCCACGATCAGGAGTGATATCATGGCAATCATGTCGCTTGTCTGAACCTGACTGCCCACGAGCAGCGTGGAAATGCCGGCGAACGCGATGTCTTTGTTGGGAATTAGCGGCAGTCGGGACAGAAGCAGGCGAACGGTTGCGAACAAGAGCCACGAACCCATCCCCACGCCCGGCAGGATGAGGTGCCAGGCCAGCGCGGAAAGGCCGGTGTTGGCCACGATGCGCAAGGTGTGGACGACGAACACGAAGCCGAGATCGGCGCGCGGCAGGCTGAGCAGGCCATTGCGAAAGAACATGATGACGAGGCTGGTGACAAGCACCACACCGATCGAACTGGCCAGCACGTTGCCGTCGCTGCCGGTTCCGCCACCCAGGCCCAGCTGGCTGATGATCGGCCAGGTGACGATCAGCAGCAGCACGGTCATGATATTGCCCGCCAGCGCCGAAAGAATCGCCACGTCCTTGACTGCGCCGAACGGTGAGCCTTCCATTTTCACATGGCGGCGCGCCCAATCGTAGAAATAGACCTCACCGACGTAGCCCAGCAGCAGTTCGTTGCCGATCAGCTTCTTGAGCAGCGGAAAGATGCCCGAGACCGGAATGCCCCAGAGCTTGCGAAAGATGATCCAGTCCGCCACCGGCCCGGCAAAATAGCTGGCGGCCAGCACCAGCCAGATCCAAGGGGACGTGGGCACGATCGACCAGACTTGGCTCCAGTCGATCTTGCGCAGCTGCCACAGCACCGCGACAAGGATGGCGACCGAGATGACCGGACCCACCCATGCGCTCCATTTGCGCAAGTTGCGCTCCAGCGGCGCGGTGGAAGGCAGAGCGCTCGGCAAGACAGGAGGCAAAACGGGCTCGGTCAGCGCTTCGGTGGGAACCATTGCGGAATTGTCCTTCAAGGGGCCTGCTTCGCCATCTGGATTAAGCACGGGCGAGGCCCTCCATCAGTGCTCGATAGCGGTGCGAAGCTATCTCTACGGTGAACCGGCGCGCCTGATCGCGCGCTGCGCTCACGTCAAAATCCAGCAGGGCAATGCCCTCCATCGCCTGCGCCAGCGCCGCAGCATCGCCCACGGGCACCAGAACTCCGAAGCGCCCGCTGCCCAGCATGTCGTCCATGCTTACGCTGCAGCGCGTGGAAACCACCGGCAGACCGGCCGCCAGCGCTTCTGCCACGACCGCGGGAACGCCTTCATAATCGGAGGACAGCACCAGCGCGTCTGCCGCTGCCAGTTCGGCATCGAGCGGGCTGACATGGCCGGGCAGGCGCACTTTGCCTGAAAGGCCCAGCCGCGCCACTTGCGTTTCCAGCGCCCGGCGCGCAGACCCTTCGCCGATAATTGCCAGCCGATCGTCTGGCCCGGCCATCCCCGCAAAAGCATCGAGCAGCAGCGGAAAGTTCTTTTGCGCTGCCAGCCGCCCGATTGCGAGAAAGCGCCGTCCGGGCGCGCGGGGCGCGGCCTGCGCGGCATCGCGCGCAGCGGCCATACGCAGGATATCGGCCTCGGCCAGCGAAGGATCGTCGATCACCGCAATGCGAGCGTCCTGCGCGCCCATCAGCGCCGCAATTTCCGCGCGCATCGGCGGGGCCATGCCCACCAGCCGGTCCAGCATCCGCCCCTGTATCCGCAGCCACGCCCGGTAGAACGGCCGGGCAGGGGCAGGCAGATCCTGCCGCGTCAGGTCGTTGCTGATCTTGGCGACAATCGGCGGGCAGGACTTGCCCAGAAGCAGGCGCATCGCGACGGCGACAATCGTGTAGGAGTTGCCTGCGCAAAACAGCACATCGGGCCGGATCCGCCGGATCTCGCGGGGCAGATGAAAGATCATCCACAGCGTCTCCCACGCCGCACTGGGTATGCGCTCGCTGCCGAGCACGTCAAACTCCAGCCCGTCCGGTTTCAGATTGGGCCACTCGCGCTTCATCGCGCCTGTCGTGCGCCCCATGACGAGGCGCGCATCAAGCCCCTCAGCGCGCCATGCCTCATGCAGTCGCAGCGCCACGCGTTCCACGCCGCCCGGCTCGAAGCTGTGCAGAAAGGTCAGGATGCGCAGCGGCTGCGCACCGGCGGGCGTCAACCGGCTGATCTGCGCCGGAAGCGCATTCACAGCGCTGCACCCAGATCGGCGTAGCGCGAAGGCGCATGGGTGCGCGCGAACCGCGCCAGCGTTTTGTCGATGCTGCCCAGCAGCGCGGGCACGGTCGTGTCGCCGGGATGCACCGCCACGCGGATCGTGCGGGTGAGGGGGAGCGCCGCCCGGCCCAGCGCGGCGGCAAACAGCGAACTGGCAATCCGCGCCTTGCTGCGGCTGGCCCAAGTGATGACCGGGCCTTTCGCCAGCACTTTGCCGCTTGCGGGGTGCCAGACCTTCATGTGATCCTCGGCCAGTGCAAAGCCCAGATCGCGCAATG
>JAIXYF010000491.1 GCA_027490345.1 Novosphingobium sp. | reverse complement strand
CTTGCCAATGCAGTTCACCGGCTCGAACGCGCTGCGGAACGAATGGCTGTGAAGCTGCTCGCCATCAAAATGCCCGGGATATTCGGGAATTCGCGCGGCCCAGTGATGCCCGTTCGCCACCACCAGCGCTTCGTATTCGCGCTTCTCGCCGCTAGAAAGCGTAACTTCCCAGCCGCCCCCGGCTTTGCGCGTCGCCTTCTCCACCTTGGTGTTGAAGGTGATGGACTCGCGCAGGCCGAAGTGCGCGGCATAGTCGCGGAAATACTGGAGGAGCTGCGAATGGTGCGGGAAATCCGGCCAGTCCGCCGGCACCGGATAGTCCTCGAACGCCAGCCGCCACTTCGACGTATCGATATGCAGGCTCTGATAACAGGCCGACAAGCCATTGGGATTGTTGTAATACCAGTTCCCGCCGATATCGTCGGAGGCGTCAAACTGGTCGTAGCTGATGCCGTAGTCCTTGAGCCGCTTGGCGACCGTGATCCCCGAACAGCCCGCCCCGATGATGCAGACGCGTTTGTCGGTTCCGGTCATTTCAGTCGCGCTCCAGACGCACCGGCATCGCATTGAAGCCATGGAGGAACGGGCTCGCCAGCCGCTCTGGCTTGCCTGCCATAACCGGCCGCAACTTCCGCTCCACGATCTCGTCGATCACTGCCGCGATCTGCACTTCGGCCAGGCGTGCGCCCACGCAGCGGTGGATGCCGTGGCCAAACCCGATGTGCCGCCGCGCGTTGTCGCGAGTCACGTCAAACCGCTCGGCATTCGGAAACACGCTTTCGTCGCGGTTGCCCGAGATATACCACATCACGATCTTCTCGCCCTCGCGGATCTGCTGTCCGCCCACTTCCACATCGCGCGTCGCGGTGCGGCGCATATGCGTCACCGGGGTCTGCCAGCGGATGATTTCCTGCGCGGCATTGGCCGAAAGCGTCGGATCGGCGCGCAGTGTGTCGAGCTGGTCCGGATAGAGCGTCAGCGCCTCGACCAGCCCGGCGATGGAATTGCGCGTCGTGTCGTTCCCCGCCACGATCAGCAGCGCGATATTGGCGAGGCGTTCCAGCGGCGGCAGGTTCCCCATCGCCTCGGAATGCACCATCCGGCTGAGCAGGTCGTCCGTCGGCGGCAGCAAGCGCCGCGCATCCAGCTCGCGGTCGAAGCGCTGGAGCATCTCGCCCATCTGCTTCATCCATTCGGCGCGGTATTCCGGCGTCAGGTTGTCCGCCGAAACCCCGCTGCCATAATCCGACCAGCGCTTGAGATCGCGCCATTCGTCGAACGGCATGTCGAACAGGCTGCACAGCATCCCCAGCGTCTGCGGAATGGCGAGCTGCTCGACCCAATCGAACGTTTCGCCCACGGGCAGCGCATCGAACAGCATTTTCGCGCGGTCGCGCACCTGGCGTTCCAGCTTGATCATCTGCCCCGGACTGAAGGCCGGCGCGATCACCTTGCGCTGCGCGGTGTGGATCGGCGGATCCTGCGCGATGAAGTTGGGAAACTCGCTTTCGTTGACGGACTCGGCGATCGTGATGTTCCCCCGCTTCCATGAAGAGGAGAACACCTCCGGCATCAGCTCGATTTCCTGGATCGTCTCATGCGTGACGGCAGACCAGTATGGGCCGAACGGACTTTCCGGCCGCCAACTTACCGGCATCTCGCGGCGCAGAACCGCAAACGCCTCGCGCCAGGTATCCTCAGTGTAAAGCGCGTCCGCGCTCACGTCATAGGGATTGATCGCACGGTCCCGCGTCAGCGTCTGGCTCGCCATGTCCTGCTCCGTTGGCCCCGCTCGCAACCCGGCGCGGCCTTGAGTGGAAGTATGTTTAAGCGCCCGCTTAAAGTCCAGCCCCAAACAGGGTGCCAAACACGGTGGACGCATCCGCCAGACCGGACTAGAACGGGATCATTCCCCGGGGAGCCAGTGAGCAAGCATGGCTGAGAGGGGCTGGTCACGCAGCCCGACCCGTCGAACCTGAACCCGTTAGCACGGGCGGAGGGAGCGGTCAGCCTGCACGCCAGCGCCCGCAATCCGTCCGTTCAAAGGAGCGTACAGATGGCCGATATCAATTCCCGCCTCGAAAATGGACCGCAGGCCACGCCCATCGGCGTCACCACCGGTCCGATTCGCGGCAGCCGCAAGATCCACGTCGAAAGCCCGCGCTTCCCCGGCCTGACGGTCGCCATGCGCGAAATCGCGCTGGAGCCCAGCGCGAATGAACCGCCGCTGCGCGTTTACGATACCTCCGGGCCATACACCGATACCAACGCCAACATCGACATCGCCAAGGGCCTGCCCCAGCTGCGCCGCGAATGGATTGTTGGCCGCGGCGATGTGGCGGAATACGATGCGCGCGAAGTGAAGCCCGAAGACAACGGGCAGCTCGGCCCGGATCGTTCAGGCGGCGTGCCCCCGTTCCCCATGCCGACCAAGCGCCCCTTGCGCGCGCTCCCCGGCGCGAACGTGAGCCAGATGCACTACGCGCGCAAAGGCATCATCACGCGCGAGATGGAATATGTCGCCATCCGCGAAAATCTTGGCCGCAAGCAGCTGAAAGAGGCCGCGCTGCGCGATGGTCAGGATTGGGGCGCCAGCATTCCCGATTACGTCACGGCCGAATTCGTGCGCGACGAGATCGCGCGCGGCCGCGCCATCATCCCCAACAACATCAACCACCCCGAGAGCGAGCCGATGGCGATCGGGCGCAATTTCCTCGTCAAGATCAACGCCAATATCGGCAACTCCGCCGTCGCTTCCGATGTTGCCAACGAAGTCGACAAGATGGTCTGGTCGATCCGCTGGGGCGCGGACACCGTGATGGACCTCTCCACGGGCCGCAACATCCACGACACGCGCGAATGGATCATCCGCAATGCCCCCGTGCCCATTGGCACCGTGCCCATCTATCAGGCGCTCGAAAAGGTTGGCGGCATTGCCGAGGAACTGACCTGGGAAATCTTCCGCGACACGCTGATCGAGCAGGCCGAACAGGGCGTCGATTACTTCACGATCCACGCCGGCGTGCGCCTGCCTTATGTCCCGCTCGCCGCCAAGCGCGTGACGGGCATCGTCAGCCGGGGCGGCTCGATCATGGCCAAGTGGTGCCTCGCGCATCACAAGGAATCGTTCCTCTACGAACACTTCGACGACATCACCGAGATCATGAAGGCTTACGACATCGCCTATTCGCTTGGCGACGGCCTGCGTCCCGGCTCGATCGCCGATGCCAACGACGAAGCCCAGTTCGCCGAGCTTTACACCTTGGGCGAGCTCACCAAGCGCGCCTGGGAACAGGACGTGCAGGTGATGATCGAAGGCCCCGGCCACGTGCCGATGCACAAGATCAAGGAGAACATGGACAAGCAGCTTGCTGTCTGCGGCGAAGCCCCGTTCTACACGCTCGGGCCGCTCGTGACCGACATTGCACCGGGCTACGATCACATCACCAGCGGCATTGGCGCTGCCATGATCGGTTGGTTCGGCACCGCAATGCTCTGCTATGTGACCCCGAAGGAGCACCTCGGCCTGCCCGACCGCGATGACGTCAAGGTCGGCGTGGTGACCTACAAGCTGGCGGCCCACGCGGCCGATCTGGCCAAGGGACACCCGGCGGCCAAGTTCCGCGACGACGCCCTCAGCCGCGCGCGCTTCGATTTCCGCTGGCGCGATCAGTTCAACCTGTCGCTCGATCCCGATACGGCCGAGCAGTACCACGACCAGACGCTCCCGGCCGAAGGCGCGAAG
>JAIXYF010000126.1 GCA_027490345.1 Novosphingobium sp. | reverse complement strand
GCACTACGCTGTCCCGCGCGAGGGGCGCTTGGCTGGCGGCATAACCGACGGCACGATGCGCCTGTCCGTCGGGCTCGAACATTCCGATGATATCATCGCCGACCTTTCCCAGGCACTAGAGGCTGTCTGAATTATGCATTCCAATAACGGAACCGATCCTCACGCGATCGGCACCAAGCTTCCTGCGCCCGAGGCGCGCTATGACATGGTCGTGGTTGGAGCCGGCCCTGCCGGGCTTGCCGCCGCGTTGGCGGGGGCAGGGGAGGGCAAGTCCGTCCTCCTCGTCGACGAGAACCCGGTCCCCGGAGCGGCCATGGGCAACGATGTGCCGCTGCTGTTCGGCGGGCGGATGACCGCTGCCACGCAGAACGCGCAGCGCATGCTGGAAACCGTGTTCATGAGCGAACCGATGCTGGAAGCGGCGATGGAGGCGGGCGTCGAAGTGCTCCTCGGCACCAGCGCCTGGGGCGTTTATCGCAACGGCCCGGGCATCACCGGCCTGCCGGAAAGCGTTGTCGCGCTGGCTGATCAGGATCGCGGCTGGATCGTCGGTTATGGCGAACTGGTGCTGGCCACGGGCGCGCGCGATCTGGCCATCGGCTTTCCGGGCTGGAACCAGCCGGGCGTGATGGGCGCCGCTGCGCTCGAACGCCTGCTGGCCCATTACGAAGCGTTTGCGGGCAAGCGCATCCTCATCGTTGGCAGCCACGATCTCGCTCTCGAAACGGCGCTTCTGGCGCGCGACAAGGGCGTCGATGTCGCGGGCATCGTCGAAGTGCGCAGCGCCCCGCAAGGCGATGCGGCGCTTGCCGAAGCGGTTCGCGCCGCGCAAATCCCCTTCTATCTGGAAGACGCGCCCGCCGAGGCTATTGGCGGGATCGACGGCGTCGAACGCGTCCGCCTGCGCTCGGGCGCCGAGATCGCGGTCGATACCGTGGTCCTCGCCATCGGCCTCGTCCCATCGATCGAACTGATCGATGCGATGGGCGGCAAGCGGGTTCTGGACGGCGCGCGCGGCGGTTATATCCCCGGCGCGAACGCTGGCGTGATCTGCGTTGGCGATTGCGCAGGCCTTGCCGATATTGGCTTCGATCACGTGGCCTACCGGATGGAATGGGCGCGCGAACTGGGCAAGCTCTCCCAGCCCGACACCATCGTCTGCCAGTGCGAGGAAGTGACTCGCGCCGATCTGCTCGGCGTGCAGCCTCCGCGCTATCTGGAGCGGCCCGCGCCGATGGCCGCGCGTTCGCTGGATACGCTGATTGCGGACGGCCCGCCCAATCCGGATCAGATCAAGCGCCTCACGCGTGCAGGGATGGGCGTTTGCCAGGGCCGCCGCTGCCGGGATCAGGTGGCGATGATGCTGGCGATGGCAGCAGACGGCCCGTTCGGTTCGGTGCCGCTTGCCACCCACCGCGCGCCGGTCCGCCCGCTGCCCTTGCGCATTCTGGCAGACTGGGAAGAAAGCGAGGACATGCGGGCCGGTTGGGACGTGTGGTTCGGCATTCCCACGCAATGGGTGCCCTACCGGGATATCGACACCCCGCGTGAGCGCGAGCACCAGCAAGCCATCGCCGAAGGTTGGAGCCTCTGAAATGACGTATGTCGGTATGCCAACCCCCAGCGAAACGCCGCAGGAAACCATGGCGAGGATCGCCGGGACCGCTGCGAAGATGAAAGTCGTCATCGTCGGCGGCGGTGTCTCCGGCCTCAGCGCGGGCTGGTGGCTCGCCCGTTCGGGCGCTGAGGTGACAGTGCTCGACAAGGGCATCGTTGGCTGGGAAGCCTCAGGCCGCAATGGTGGCGGTGCCTCGCATTACCAGAGCCCGCTGTTCGAGGAAGAGCAGCGGATGTGGCCGCACATGGACGCACTGCTCGGCTACCCGACCGAGCACCAACAGGAACGCCTCGTCATCGCGGTGAGCCCCAAGCAGCTGAATCAATATCACTACCTCGCCAAGATGAACAACGACATGGGCTACCGTGTCGACCTGCTCACCGGCGATCAGGTGCGCGCGATGGTGCCGCTGGCCGGGGACAATTGCCTTGGCGGGATGCACTACCGCTTTGGCGGCCATGCCAACCCGCAGCGCTCGGTGCAGGCCTATGCCTGGGCGCTGCAGGATCTGGGCGGGCGCATTTGCCAGCACAGCCCCGTCACTGGGTTCGAGACCGCGGGGGGCAAGGTTGTTGCGGTTCATGCAGCCAGCGGTCGCCACGAATGCGATGCGGTTGTCGTCGCGGCAGGCCCGCAGATTCAGGCGCTCATGGCCAAGCTGGGCGTCGACGTGCCGCTGGCCGCCGCGCGCGCTGAAATGATCGTCACCGAACCAGCGCCGATGATGCCCATTGGCGGGGTGGACGGGAACGGGCTCTATGGCCGCCAGACCTTGCGCGGAAACCTCGCTTATGGCGGCGGCCCGCACGAGTGGCTTGAAACGCTGGAGGCAGGCCCGCCTGCGCGGCCGTCCTCGCCGCTGACGCGCAATCTGGCGCGCCGTGTGGCCGAACTGTTTCCCAAAGCGGCGCACCTCAATGTGATCCGCTCGTGGGCGGGCATTGTCGAAAACACGCCCGATGGCCGCCCGATCATTGACCGGATGCAGGATCCCGAAAACGTCACCGTGATTTCGATGTCGGGCGTGGGCTTCGGCCTGTCGCCGGCCTCGGGCCATGCCGTGCGCGATCTTGTCGTCGATGGGGCATGCAGCTTCACGGATATCGCCAAGCTCAGCCTTTCGCGCTTCGATGGCATTGGCGCGGATTGGCGCGAGCAGCGCGGTTGGCAGGCATCCAAAGCTGATCTGGCAGCATGAAGACCCCCTATTCCGCCTTCAGCCTGCTGCGCGGCGCTTTCAATGGCCAGAAGCACTGGGAACCTGCCTGGCGCGATCCGGAGCCGCGCTCCAGCTATGATGTGATCATCATTGGCGGCGGCGGGCATGGGCTGGCGGCGGCATACTACCTCGCCAAAGTCCACGGCATTCGCAATGTCGCGGTGCTGGAAAAGAGCTGGATCGGCGGCGGCAATGTTGGGCGCAACACTACGCTGGTGCGCTCCAACTACCGCCTGCCGCAGCTGCACAACTTCTTCGAGTTCGGCCTGAAGCTTTGGCACAATCTCAGCGACGATCTCAACTACAACGTAATGTTCAGCCCGCGCGGCGCGATGTTTCTGGGCCACAACGATGGCGACATGATCAAGCTGGCGGAACGCGGCGATGCCATGCGCTGCGACGGGATCGATGCCGAACTCCTCAGCCCGAAGCAGATCGCGAAGATCGAACCGCTGCTCGATCTTTCCCGCAGCGCTCGCTTCCCCATCGATGGCGCGCTGATCCAGTGGCGTGCGGGCACCGCGCGGCACGATGCAGTCGCCTGGGGCTATGCCCGCGCGGCGGATGCGCTGGGCGTTGATATCATCCAGAAGTGCGAAGTGACCGGCTTCGTCAGGGACGGCAACCGCATTACGGGCGTCGAGACCACGCGCGGGCGCATTCTGGCTGCGCGCACGGGCATCTGCGTGGCGGGCCATAGCGGCCATGTCGCGGGGCTGGCGGGTCTGCGGCTGCCGATCGAAGCGCAGACGTTGCAGGCGCTGGTCACCGAAGGTGTCAAGCCGATGGTGCAGTCGGTGATCATGTCGCAGTCGCTCCACTGCTATATAAGCCAGTCCGACAAAGGCGGCATCGTCATGGGCGGCGATCCTGATAACTGGCCCAGCTATGCCCGCCGCGGCCAGCCCACGATCAAGGAAGGGGCCATCGCGCAGGCAGTATCGATGATGCCCGCGCTTTCGCGCCTGCGCATGTTGCGCACCTGGTCGGGCGTCACGGACATGAGCTTCGATGGCGCGCCGATCATCGGCACCACGCCGATTGATGGGCTCTATCTCAACGCAGGCTGGTGCTACGGCGGCTTCAAGGCAACGCCCGCCTCTGGCTGGACGTATGCGCACACGCTCGCCACCGGCAAGCCGCATGAACTGAACGCGCCGTTCAGCCTCGAACGCTTCATGACCGGCGCGACGATCGACGAAACCGCTGTCGGCCCCATGCCGAACCATCGCTGAGACAGGGCAAGAGATGTATCAGATTGCCTGCCCGCACTGCGGCCCGCGCGCCCAGACCGAATTCACCTATGAGCGCACGACCGACTCGGTCGTCGATCCTGCGGCCGACGCGCACACCGCGATGCATGCGCTCTATACGCGCGCCAATCCGATGGGGCTGGACGATGAAGTCTGGCGCCATACCTATGGCTGCCGCGCATGGATGGTGCTCACCCGCCACCGCGTGACGCATGAGATCACGGCGGTGAAAGCCATCGGCCCGGAGGCGCTGGCATGAGTGCTGACAAAACTCGTGGTCCGACCCGCGCAAAGACCGGTGAAGAGACGATTGCCTTCACTTTCGACGGCACGACGTATCACGCCCGCCCCGGTGATACGCTGGCCGCCGCGTTGCTCGCCAATGGCGTGGGCCTTGTCGGCCGCAGCTTCAAGTATCACCGCCCGCGCGGGATCATGACCGCCGGGATCGAGGAGCCCAACGCGCTTGTGACCGTGGGCAAGGGCGGCCGCGCCGAGCCGAACACGCGGGCGACAGACCTGTTTGTCTATCCCGGCATGATGGTGCAGAGCCAGAACCGCTGGCCTAGCCTGGCGTTCGATGTGGCGGCGATCTTCGGCCTTGCCGCGCCGGCGCTGGGTGCCGGGTTCTATTACAAGACCTTCTTCGGCCCCGCCAAGCATTGGCTGCGCTATGAAGCGTTCATCCGCCGCGCCGCTGGCCTTGGCAATGCGCCGACCGAGCCGGACCCGGACAACTTCTCGCAAACAGCCGGGTTCTGCGATGTGCTGGTGGTGGGTTCCGGCCCCGCTGGCCTCAAGGCCGCGCTGGAAGCCGCCGAAGCAGGCAGCCGTGTGATGCTGGTCGAACAGGATGCCGTGCCCGGCGGATCGCTGCTGCGCGATCCTGATCCAGCCATCGATCCTGCTGCGATGGTGGAACGCATCAAGGCGCTTGGCGGCAAAGTGCTGCTGCGCACCACGGCGTCGGGATACTGGGACCACAATTTCCTCACGCTCAGCCAGCGCCTCGCCGAACCCGGCGCGGTGCCGCCGCATGGCTTTGCCCAGCGTCTGTGGCACGTGCGGGCAGGCCGGGTGGTGCTGGCCACCGGGCTGATCGAGCGCCCGGTGCCGTTTGCAAACAACGATCACCCCGGCGTGATGCTGAGCCAGGCCGTGCGCAGTTATGTGCGCCGTTGGGGGGTGCTGCCGGGCCAGCGCGTGGTGATCGCCACCAACAACGATGATGCCTATCTCACTGCGCAGGCGCTGGTCGAAGCAGGCGCCGAAGTCGTCGCGCTGCTCGATGCCCGCGCATCCGGCCCCGCCGCGCCCGCTGGAGTCACCGTCTATCACGATGCGCGGCCTTCCAGCGTCACGGGCCGCAAACATGCGCTGCGCAATGTCACCGCCGTGATCGGCGGCAGCGAGCAGAGTTTCGATGCTGACCTCATTGCGGTTTCGGGCGGCTTTGTGCCGGTCTCGCACCTTCACATGCAAGCAGGCGGCAAGCTGACGTGGAATGAAGAAGCGCAAGCTTTTGTTCCCGGCGAAACCCCGCAGGTGTGCGAGACCATCGGCAGCGCGCTTCATCCGCCTGCCGCACCGGCCGCGGCGCCCGCAGGCAAGGCCAAGACCAGCTTCGTCGATTTTCAGAATGACGTCAGCCTCGCCGATATTGATCTGGCATGGCAGGAAGGCTATCGCTCGGTTGAGCACTTGAAACGCTACACCACGCTGGGCATGGCTACCGATCAGGGCAAGACCAGCAACATGACCGCGCTTTCGCGGCTTGCCGAAAAACAGGGTGTGACCGTGCCGCAGGCCGGTCTCACCACCTTTCGCCCGCCCTACACGCCCGTCACCATGGGCCTGCTGGCGGGCGCCGGCGCACGCAATGCGGGGGCACACGTGCGCCGGATCCCGCTTCACGATCTGCACGAGGCGCAGGAGCCGATCTGGCAGCCGCTGGGCTACTGGTTCCGCCCGCGCGCCTATCCGGTGGACGGCGAAGGCCTTGTCGCGGCGGCGCTGCGCGAGGCGCAGACCGTGCGCACCGTGGCGGGCCTCAGCGATGTATCCACGCTCGGCAAGTTCGAAGTCAGCGGCCCCGATGCAGCGGCGCTGCTCGAACTGGTCTGTGCGACCACTGTTGGCAAGCTGGCAGTGGGGCGCGGCCGCTACACTTTCATGCTGCGCGAGGACGGCTTCGTGTTCGACGATGGCACCGTGTGGCGTCTCGCTGAAAACCGCTATCTGTTGACCAGCTCAACTGGCGGCGCGGACCGCATGGCGCACCACATTTCCTATGTGCGCAACAGCTTGCGGCCTGACCTCAAGTGCTCGGTCGTCAATGTGCAGGAGCATTACGCCGGCATCGCGCTGGCTGGCCCGGGCTCCCGCCGTATTCTTGCCGCACTGACAGGGGCCGAACCGCCGCGCCACATGGGCTATGCGCCGGGCGTGCTGGCGGGCACGCCAGTGCATGTCCTTGCGGCGAGCTACAGCGGCGAGCGTGCCTTCGAAATCCACGTCGAGGCGACGCATGCAGCCGAGGTCTGGCGCGCCATCGAAGCCGCGACCCGGGCCGCAGGCGGCGCGCCTTACGGCCTTGAAGCGATGGAGCTGCTGCGCATCGAGAAAGGCCACGTGGTCGTCGGCGGCGAAGTCGATGGCCGGTCCACGCCGCATGATCTGGGGCTGGGCGGCATGCTCAACAAGGCGGGCGGCTTCATCGGCGCAGCGGGGTTGACGCGTCCGGCGCTGAGCGCACCGAGCCGCAACAATCTTGTCGGCCTCGTCAGTCTTGAGGGGCCGATCCCCGAAGGCGGGATGCTGATTCAGCGTGCGGGCCAATCGCCGCAGGGCCATGTCACTGCCGCCGCGCGCCGCATTCTGGAAGGTGGGGCTATTGCGCTGGCGCTGCTGGAAGGCGGGCACAAGCGCCACGGCGAGGAACTGATCGTGACGTCACCCACGCGCGGCGAAAAGGCCCGCGTGCGCGTCACATCGCCGCACTTCTATGATCCTGCCGGGGAACGCTACCGTGACTGAGACGACCTCCATCACCATGCTCCCCGCAGCGCCGCTCCATGCGCTGGAGATCTGGGGCAATCCTCAGGCGGTCGCCACGCGCGTGCACAAGGCGCTGGGCTTTGCGCTCCCGGTGATGAACCGCAGCGCAAACAACGCCGCGACCACGCTGCTGCGCTTCGAACCCACCGTCTGGCTTGTCGAAGGCGATGTCTCGGTACTTGCCGATACGCTCGGCGATGACGCCGCTCTCACCGCCATCGGCGGCGGTATCGTGCGCTTCCGCCTCGCCGGACCGCACTGGCGCGAGCTTTTGCTGGAAGGCGGTGTGTTCGATACCAGCCTCGCCGCATTTCCGGTGGGCGCGGCGGCGGCCACGGTGATCGACCATGTCGGCGTGCGCCTTTGGGCGCAAAGCGAGGATGCGTGCGTGGCCTATGTGCCGGCCAGCTATGCGCAGGGCCTGCACCACTTCTGGGATGATGCCCTACCGCTTTTGGGCACTTAACTCCTCGCTTCTTCGTCCGCGCTTGGTTGCGCTCGGAATGACGAGGTGGGGTTGATTAGTGAATGCGGGCGCCCTGTCGCCGCAGTTCCGCCTGCACCGCGCCAATATCCACGGCTGCAAAATCCCGCCCTGTCTTCACCGCTATGGCTGCCGCCACGCCTGCCCCCTGGCCGGATACGGCGCAGCACATCATGTTGCGCACCGCCGCATGGCTCACCTTGTCGCCGCCGATCACCCGGCCCGCGACCAGCAGATTGCGGATGCCCTTGGGCAGCAATGAACGATAAGGCACGTGGAAATAGCGCCCTGTGGTGGGCAAGATTAACAGGCCATAGCCATCGATGAATTCGGGGAAGATCCCGATGGCATCGTCAAAGCGGCCCTCGCCCCGCACGTCATCGCCGGTCATGTTGTAAGCGGCATCGATCTTGCGGGTGTCGCGCACGCCCAGCGTCATCCCGAAATTGCGCAGCTTGGCCCCCTCGCAGCCCGGCATGAAACCGCGCAGCGCGGCGATGGCGTGCATCGCATCCCGCCGTCCGTGCATCTCGCCGCGCGTCAGGCTGTCCGGGTCGGTGCCATCAAGGTAGTGGTGGACGAGGTTGAGGTAGGTAAGGTCGCCCTGATCGGAAACCGTGCCCCAGGTGCCCGCAATCGTGGCAAGATTTTCCGGCAGCAGCCCGGCCTTCAGCGCCTGCCGGAAGGGCTTGCGCAGGAAGGGGGAGAACATCGCGTCCTCCTTGCCGCCCGTCGTGATGTCCCATTCGCCGCCGCCCGACCAATCACCATAGGTCTGCGGATCGGCCTTCACGGCCTCAATGAAGCGCGTCTTGTTCACCCCGCTCATCGAGAACATGACCGAGACCGACATCATCTCATCGACCGGATGCTTGATCGTCGGTGCGCCGCCGCGATGGGCCAAGTCAGCGTCGCCGGTGGCATCGATCACGCGGGCCGCCAGAATGGCCTCGCGCCCCGCCTTGCTTTCCACGATCACGCCGCGGATCACATCGCCTTCCATGATCGGCGCCACGACCAGTCGGTGCAGCATCGGGATCACGCCCGCTTCTTCCACCAGCACATCGGCCACATGCTTGAACGCTTCGGCATCCAGCGCATGGCTGATTGATTGCGGTTCTGGCAGGGCGGCATCCATGGCCACGGCGCGGTCCTCGAACTCGCGCCCGATGCCCTCGCTGTCGATGGTTTCCGGTTGGCGATACCACGCGAACCCTTCGACGCCGACTTGCGTGATATTGCCGCCAAAGCAGCCATAGCGTTCGACCAGCGTGGTCTTCACTCCGGCGCGGGCCGAAGCAAGGGCCGCCGCCAGCCCGCCGGGGCCTGAGCCCACGACAAGCACATCGGTTTCGTGGATCACGTCGATCCGGCGGGCGGGTTCTTCAATCTGTCTGGTCATCGCCGCGCAGCATGACGTGCCTGCGCTGGGGGGGCAACCGGCCGGGGGGCTGGCGGCCAGCTTTAAGCAAGTCTGATGCGGAGGGACAGCTTGCGTGATTGCGCTTCAGACACGGCGGATGCGCGAAGGATCGGACATCGGCATAATCACACGGTGGCGGTTCTCCACCTTCCATTCGCCCGAAACCTGCGCGACATGCGCCTGACGCTGCAGCGCGCGGCCCAGGGCTTCGAGATCGAGCGGCCTATCAAGCTGCATGCCGAACGTGTGCCCGCCATACCAGCGGACAATGCCGGTCACTTCCTGCTCTCCCGGCAGCACCACCAGAATGTGTTCGCCGCGCACAGGCGCGGGGCCGCGCGCGCTGGCGCCAAGCCCGGTCGGCGAAACGTTGCGGATGACGATATCCTGCACTTCGCCATCGCGATGGATCAGCCGCGCGCGGATGATGCGAGGCTGGCGCTGTTCGCGGGTGACCTGATCCGCCGGTTGTATGGGAGCCATGAACGACATCGAACAGACCACTACCTTGCAGATTGCTACAAGACGCCGGACGGACGCCTTCAGACCGTTATGGACTGAAACCCGTAAACGATCCGTTATTCACGCCCTGCCACTCGAGGAAATCTGGAAATGCCCCAGCGCTGAAAGCGGCGCGGCGTGCCCGGGTTTTCACCGAGGCGCGCCGCGCCGTGGTTTCAGGCCGCATCCACCATCACGACCTCGCTGTCTTCCAGCGCCGTCACTGTCAGCATATCAACATCGCGGATCGCCGCGCCGTCTCGGGCGTGCACCGTCACGCCGCCGGTGGAAACCGCGCCGGTTGCCGGAACGAGGTAGGCGCGGCGGTCCTTTCCCAGCGCATAAGTCGCGCTTTCCCCGGCCCGCAGTGTAAGCCCCAGCACGCGCGCATCGGTGCGGATCGGCAGAGCATCGCCATCACCCTCATAGCCGGACGCAAGCGCGACGAACTGTCCGGCGCGCTGGCCCTTGGGGAACGGGCGGGCACCCCATCCGGGGGCCTCTCCGCTGCGCGTGGGCATGATCCAGATCTGGAAGATGCGGGTTTCAGTTTCTTCCTTGTTGTATTCGGAATGGCGGATGCCGGTGCCCGCGCTCATCACTTGCACATCACCCGCTTCGGTCCGGCCTTTGTTGCCAAGGCTGTCTTCGTGCGTAATCGCGCCTTCGCGCACATAGGTGATGATTTCCATGTCGCGGTGCGGATGCGGCGGAAAGCCGGTGTTCGGCGCGATGGTATCATCGTTCCACACGCGCAGATTGCCCCAGTTCATCCGTGCCGGATCGTGATACCCGGCAAACGAGAAGTGGTGTCTGGCATCAAGCCAGCCGTGGTTTTCGCCGCCGAGGCTGGCAAAGGGTCGCAGTTCGATCATGGCGTGTTCTCCTTTCGCGCCTGGTGCCTGGCAGGGCCGGGCGCCTTCGTTGGAGCCGATATAGCGCTTGCCGGCTTATCTGTTCAGTGGGATAAAGTGCACCGATTTGTTCGAAAGAGTTGAACGATGACTTCTCCCGGCATCCCCACGCTCGATCAGCTGCGGATATTCCTCACCATTGTCGATACCGGCAGTTTCGCCGCTGCTGCACGCACGCTGGGCCGCGCTGTCTCGGTGATCAGCTACGGCGTTGCCAATCTGGAGGCGCAGCTTGGCGTCTCGCTGTTTGACCGGGAAGGCACGCGCAAACCCCGGCTCACCGTGGCGGGCCGCGCGCTGCTGGCCGAAGCCCGCGCCATTGCCGACGGCGTTGACGGCCTGCGCGCCAAAGTGAAAGGTCTGCTGGACGGGCTGGAGGCCGAGGTCGATCTGGCGGTTGACGTCATGATGCCGCCCGAGCGGCTGGCGCGGGTGCTGCGCGGATTTGCGGCCGCATACCCCACCGTTCAGCTCAGGCTGCATGTCGAAGCCCTTGGCGCGGTCAGCGCCATGGTCCGCGCGCGCACCGCCACCATCGGGATATCCGGTCCGCTTGCGGCGGGAATGGCCGATCTGGAAGGCACAGCGGCAGGGGCCACGCTGCTGATCCCGGTGGCCGCGCCCGATCACCCGCTGGGGAGAATGGCGCACATCCCCCTCGGCGCCTGGCGCGATGCCATCCAGCTGGTCCTGTCCGACCGGTCTGGCACCACGGCGGGCCGCGATTTCGGCGTGGTCAGCCCGAAAACGTGGCGGCTGGCTGATTTGAGCGCCAAACACGCGCTGCTGCGCGAAGGGATCGGCTGGGGCAACATGCCGCTGCCGATGGTGGAAGGCGATCTGGCGGCGGGCAAGCTGACGCGTCTTACCATGCCCGATCACCCCGGCGGCGCCTATCGCTTCATGGCCATCTGGCGCCGCGATTGCCCGCCCGGCCCCGCCGCGCAGTGGCTGCTCGATCAGTTTGTCGCGCTGGGCGAAGGGGATGCCGCCGCGTGCACCATCCCCGATATCTGAAGCTCAGGCGAGAGGAGGATCAGGCCACGCCTGCTGCGAAATCCTTCAGCATCTGCTTGGCGATCACCAGCTGCATGATCTGCGTGGTCCCTTCATAGATCCGGTAGATGCGCGCATCGCGGAAGAAGCGTTCGGCCTCGTATTCCGCCAGATAGCCTGCGCCGCCATGGATCTGCACGCAGCGATCCGCCACGCGCCCGCACATTTCCGAGGCGAACATCTTGAAGGCGGCTGCTTCCATCAGGATTTTCTGCCCCGCATCGGCCTTGGCAATCGCGTCACGCATCATGCACTGCGCGGCATAGATTTCGGCCTGGCTATCGGCCAGCATCGCCTGAATGAGCTGGAACTGCGCAATCGGTTCGCCAAACGCCTTGCGTTCATTGGCATAGCGGATCGCGGTATCCAGAAAGCGCCGGGCCTGCGCCGTGGCCGCCGCGCCCACCGAAAGCCGCCCGTTGTCCAGGCTCTGCATCGCAGTGGCAAAGCCCCGGCCTTCCTCGCCGCCCAGCAGCGCATCGCCCGGCACGAACACGTCTTCCAGAATGATATCGCCAATATGGCTGCCCTGCTGGCCCATCTTCCGGTCAGACTTGCCGCGCGTGATCCCCGGCGTATCGAGCGGCACCAGAAACGCCGAAACATGGGCATTGCGCGGCAGGTTTTCCTTCGAGGTGCGCGCCATGATCAGGCCCACCTTCGCATAAGGCGCATTGGTGATGTAGCGCTTGGTGCCATTGAGGACATAGCCATTGCCCGAACGCACCGCCATCGTGGCAAGGCCTGCCGAATCCGAACCCGATCCCGGTTCGGTCAGCCCGAACGCCGCAATCTCGCCTGCCGCAAGCCGGGGCAGCCACTGCGCTTTCTGCTCAGCCGTGCCCGCGTTCTTGATCGCCGAACAGACCATGCCGATGTTGATCGAAATGATCGAGCGGAACGCGGGCATGGCATAACTGATCGCGTGGATCGTCTCGATGTACTGGCTGATGTTCATGCCCGCGCCGCCGTATTCCTCGGGCATTGTGAGCCCGAACAGGCCCATTTCGCGCATTTCGGCCAGCAGTTCTTCGGGGATCGAATCGTTCGCGATCACCTCCGCCTCGGCCGGAATCAGCCGTTCGCGCACATAGCGCTGCAGCTGATCCAGGAACTGGGCAAAGACTTCGGGGTCCATTCCGGCATTGGTGCCGGAAATCTGGGGTGCGCCTTGCGCCGTGCTCATCGGGTCATCCTCGTTATTGTCCTGTTTTTTCCAGTGCTAGCCAAGAATTGCGAGCGGGGGAATGGCCCTTCGCATGCGCCAATCAGGGCTAATGCGTAGCTTCCCGGTGAAGCAGTTTCAGCCACAAGAGTGCCATGCAGCCCGGGCCATGTTGAAACGCGTCGAAACTTCCGAGCTGCGGCTCGGCATGTTTATTCACAAACTGGAAGGGAGCTGGTTCAAGCATCCCTTCTGGAAGAGGAAGTTCGTGCTCAAAGAGATGTGGATGCTCGAGGCGCTGCAGGGCAGCGCGGTCGAAGCCGTGATCATCGATACCGAGCGCGGGCTTAGCGATGTGAACGCACGCGAAGCCGTGCACGCGAGCGGCCCGGCGCAGGCCGCCATGGGCAGCGCCGCCGCGTTGCCGCCACGCGCGATGCCGCTTGTGCCGCCGCGCGCGGCCGCCAACAAGTTTGCCGCCGCGCGCGTCGCCACCGCCAAGGAATTTGGTACCGCGCGCAAGATCGCCGAGCGCCATTCCAAAGTCGTCAGCCGCGTGTTCCTTGAAGCGCGGCTGGGCCGGGGCATCAGCGCGCGCACAGTCGATCCGCTGATCGACGATATCTACGCCTCCGTGCAGCGCAATCTCTATGCTTTCAACGGCCTGCTGCGCTGCCGCGAGGATAGCGAAGAAACCTATCGCCATGCGCTGGCCACCAGCGCGTTGATGATCGCGCTGGCCCGGCAAATGAACCTTTCTGCCGCACAAACGCGCGAGGCAGGCATGGCCGGGCTGCTGCTTGATATTGGCGCCAGCCAGGAAACCGGCGGCCCGCCGCATCCGGCGGATATCTGGGCCGGACCCGCGTCCGATCTCGAAGCTGATGCGCATTGCCAGCATGTGCTGGCGGGGCACGCGCTGCTCAAGGCGGCGGGCGATATTCCCGATGCCGTGCTCAAGGTTTGCCTGCGCCATCACGAACGGCTCGATGGTTCGGGCTATCCGCACCGCCTGGCAGACAGGGATATCGATCCGTTCTCGCGCATGGCGGCGATTTGCGACACCTACGATCTGCTGGTTTCCGGGGGAAATGGCCACCCCGGCCTCGATCCGGCGGAAGCGATCCGCCACATGGGCGAGCACTGCGACGGGCTTGATCCGGCGATCATGGTCGATTTCATCGAGATGGTCGGCATCTATCCGATCGGTGCCTTCGTCGAGCTGCGCTCGGGCCGGCTGGCCATGGTGGTCGATGAAGACCCCAACGAACGCGCGCTGCCCACGGTCTACACGTTCTGGTCGCGCCCGCTGGAGCGCAAGATCAAGGGCGAAGTGATCGAACTGGCGCAGTGCTACGGCGCGGACGAGATCGTCGGCATTGCCCAGCTTGGCGGGCTGGATCTGCCGCCACTGGGCGCGCTGCGCCAATCACTGCTGACAGCTTATGCGCGCGGCGCAGCCTGATTGCGGCCAGAAGTCAGCAGCTCCAGCGCCAGCGCCTCGGCCACACGGATGCCGTCCACCGCAGCGGAGAGAATGCCCCCCGCATAGCCTGCGCCTTCGCCTGCCGGATAGAGTCCGGCGGTATTCAGGCTTTGCAGATCGGCCCCGCGCGTGATCCGCACGGGCGATGAAGTGCGCGTCTCCACCCCGGTCATCACCACGTCCGGATGATCATAGCCTGGCATTTGGCGGCCAAACACCGGCAGCGCCTCGCGCATGGCGGCCACGGCATAATCGGGCAGGCACTGCGCCAGATCGGTCGGCTTCACGCCCGGCTGATACGACGGGGTGATCGCGCCGAAGCCGGTGGAAGGCCGCCCGGCCAGAAAGTCTTCCAGCCGCTGCCCCGGCGCCTGATAGTTTGAGCCGCCCGCCGCGAACGCCAGCTCCTCCCACTTGCGCTGAAACGCCACGCCCGCCAGCGGCCCGCCCGGATAATCGCGCTCCGGGTTGATATCGACGACAAGGCCGGAATTGGCATTGAATTCGGCGCGCGAATACTGGCTCATGCCATTGGTCACCACGCGTCCCGGTTCGGATGCCGCCGCCACCACGCGCCCGCCCGGGCACATGCAGAAGCTGTAGACCGAACGTCCCGCGCTGGTCTGGTGCGCCAGCGAATAGGCCGCCGGGCCAAGGATCGGATGGCCCGCGCCAGGGCCATAGCGCGCCACATCGACCAGTCGCTGCGGGTGTTCGATGCGCACGCCCACGGCAAAGGGCTTGGCCTCAATATGCACGCCCGCGCTGTGGAGCACGGCAAAGGTATCGCGCGCCGAATGGCCCACCGCCATGATCACGCGCCGCGCGGCAAGCACTTCGCCGGTGGACAGCACGAGGCCTTCAAGCTGGCGCGCGCCGCGCGCGTCCTTGCCGACCACGAAGTCGTCGACCCGCGTCTCGAACCGGTATTCGCCGCCCAGCGCCTCGATCGTCTCGCGGATCGACATGACCATCGTGACGAGG
>JAIXYF010000483.1 GCA_027490345.1 Novosphingobium sp. | reverse complement strand
TAGGCTAGGGTCCAAACTCGATCAGGGCGCGTTCGAGGCGCTCAAATGGCGAACATATCGGGCCAAGGCGCCCGCAGGGAAGGCTGGTTGCCTTTTCAAGGGCGCGTTGGCCCGAGATGGAAGCCATTTGGGCGCCCCGGAGGGGTTTGACCAAAACGGCCCATTGCTGCGTCGGCAAGGCTTGAGATATCGACATATCCCCGCGCCTTCCCTCCTTGCACTGAGCCGTTTTGCCTCAAACCTCGAACGCGACCTGATCGAGTTTGGACCCTAGCCCCGCGGCCTACTTTGCCCTTGCAGCTGGCCAGCTGGCCGGTCCGGTCGCGGGCCATGCCCGGGGATCGGCAAAGAAGCGCACCAGTTCGGTCTGGAGCAGCACATCATCGACCATGCCGCCATAGACCACGCGTTCGGCATCGTCGGTCGGGCGGTGATAGACATTGTCCATGAAAGCTTCGAGCCGCGCCGGATCGGAATAGCTGGTGCTGACCATGACCGAGGGCACATCGTGCTGCATCAGCGCCCAGCTATCCTGCCGCCGCGCGAACGCGTTGGCGGCCTCGCCTGTGGCAAGCTTGCGCTTCATCGTCTTGACCACGCTGGCAATGCCCGGATCGAGCGGGGTCATCCCCTGCCCCACCACGCTGACCGGGAGGCCGGCAGGCACCAGACCGCTGCTGTCGACATTGAAGGCTGCGACCACGCTGGCCAGCGGCAACGGCGGGTTTTCGGCAAAGGCCAGCGCGCCCAGCAGGCCCAGTTCCTCGCCCGTGGTGGCCACCAGATAGACATCGCGGTCGAGCGGCTTGCCCGCCGCCAGCAGCCGCGCCGCTTCGGTGATGACAGCAAGGCCCGAGGCATTGTCGACCGCGCCGGGGCACACCTGCTTTTCCGCTGGCGGCCGAGCGCACCTGCCGAAATGATCCCAGTGCGCCATCAGCACGACTGCACCGGCCGCCGGACGGCGGCCAGCGATCCGGCCGATCAGGTTGTGCGTCTTGATCCGCGTTTCGCGGTTGGTCGCCTCGAACGAGGCGGAAATGCCCAGCGCCCTCATGCCGAAGCCTGGTGCCGCCCCGGCCGCACGCAGGCCCGCCAGATCTTGGCCCCCTGCCGCCGCCAGCAGCTGCTGCGCCGCATCGGCAGACACGAACGCCTCGATATCTCCGCCAAGCCGCTCGCCCGCCAGCGCATACCCCGCGCGGCGACGGCGGGCCATGACATCCTCCAGCGTTCGCTCGCCGTCGAGCACGGTCAGCACCGCTGCCGCGCCGCCTGCCAGCAGCCTGCCCGCACGGTCAATCGGGCGCGGCGGCGCAGCGGCGCCGGGCCTCGCCGCCTCGGGCAGCGGCGCCTCGCTATCGAGGATGACGGCTACGCGCCCGGCCAGTTCGGTGCGCGCGCCCTCGCCTCCCTCGGTCTTGCCGACATAGACGAGCGGCGCATTCTCGATCAGGCTGCGCAGGCCCGAGGTGACCACGAAAATCCCGGTTTCCGCGACCGGCAGGCGCCGTTTGCCCGCAAGGAACTGCGCGCGCGAACCTTGCGGTTCGCGTTCGACCAGTTCAACCGGGGCGAACCACGCATTGCCGGGATCGTTGGTGCCTGATTCCAGCCCGATATCGAACCATTCCCGCGCCAGATAGCGCAGCGTCAGCGTCTCACCCGGTGTACCCGGCTCGCGCCCGGCATATTCGTCGCTGGAAAGCGTGGTTACATGGCGGCGCAGCTGCACCTCGATCGCGGCGAGCTGGCGCTTGGTCGGCGCCGCAGCAAAGGCTGCCAGCGGCACGAGCACCAGAAGGGCAAGGCAGACAGCGGCCAGCTGCCCGATGAACCGCGGCTTGGTGCCGCTCTCGGGGGCAAGGTTCATGGCAACCGGTTTACCCACCTCGACTCATCGTTATCCCCGAACGGCCCGACGCAGTTGCATTGCTCGCAAATGCAGCCGCGCAGCGCAAGGTCCGTCTACCACGGCGCGATGACATTGCTCTTGCGCTTTGGGCCTGCTTGCGGGCAATCGTGCCGCAGCGGCAGGAGAGGGATGGATGAGGCTCGACGATTTCGACAACTCGATCCAGGTCGAGGACCAGCGCGGTGGCGGCGGGCCCAGCTTCGGCGGGCCGGGCGGCAAGATCGGCTGCGGCAGCCTCATCATCGCGGCGATCGGTGCGCTGGTGTTCGGCATCAATCCGCTGCAAACGCTGGGCACGCTCCAGAACATGCAAGGCGCGGGCGGCCCCGCAGCGCCGCGCGAAGCCCCGCAGCGCCCCGGCAGCCTTGCCGAAAGCTGCAGCGTGAACGCCTTCAGCCGCGAAAGCTGCAACGCGCTCGCCTCGCTCAACAAGACGTGGGAACCGCTATTTCAGAAGGCGGGCATCGCCTTCACCCCGCCCAAACTGGTGTTCTACGCGCGCGACGGGCAATCGGGCTGCGGCGCAGCGCAAAGCGCGATGGGGCCGTTCTATTGCCCCGCAGACAACGGCATTTACATCGACACCGATTTCTTCACCGAGATGGAGCGCCAGATGAAGGCAGGCGGCGATTTTGCACGGGCCTATGTGATGGCGCACGAATATGGCCACCATGTGCAGAACCTTGTCGGCACATCGGATCAGGTGAACGAGGCGCAGCGCCGCAATCCGCCGATAGCCAACCGGCTGTCGGTCGCGCTCGAACTGCAGGCCGATTGCTATGCCGGGGTCTGGGCCGCGCGCAACAAGGACAAGATCGAGCCGGGTGACATCGAGGAAGGCCTCACCGCCGCGCACCAGATCGGCGATGATACGCTGATGGCCTCGGCCGGGCGCACCCCGGTGGAAGCGTCCTTCACGCATGGCAGCAGCGCGCAGCGCATGGCGTGGCTGCGCAAGGGGCTGGAGACGGGCGACGAGGACGCGTGCGACACGTTCAGGGTGCGCTCATCAGGGGGGGCCCAATAGCGCAGCAGCCATTATGCCGGCGTAACGGGAACCTTCCATGAAGCACAGCTGTCTGGCTATCGCACTCCTTTCGGGTGCCCTTTCCGGCGCCATTGCATTGCCTGCCGCAGCGCAGACGGTGGTTGCGCCCTCGAATGTCACCGCCGAAGATGTGGCAATGACCCCGCTCTCCAATCTCAATCTCAAGAAGGAGGATATCCCGCCCATCCTGAACGCTGCACGGGAGGCGACCTATGATCTGGGCGGCCTGCGCACCTGCCGCGCGATCGGGGCCGAAATCGTGCAGCTCGATGCTGTTCTGGGACCGGATATCGACGTTGCCATAGACAAGACCCGCGATGAAAAGCGCGGCAACGCAGTGGGCAACGTGGCCAAATCCGTCCTGACCAGCTTCATCCCGTTCGGCGGGGTGATCCGCGAGGTGTCTGGCGCCGCAACACGGGAGCGCCAATGGCAGGTCGCGCTCTATGCCGGGGCAAGCCGCCGCGCATTCCTGAAAGGATACGGCCAGGCGCGTGGCTGCCGCTATCCGGCGCGTGCGGCCACTGCAGCGCAGGCAGCAGCACTGCAGGCCAAGGCTGAAGCCGCATCAGACCCGTCGTCGGCAGGAAAAGCTGCACCGCCCCAGCCCCAGCGCGCCCGCAAGAAGCGCAGCTGAAGCTCGGCAGGGGAAGCTCGGCAGGTAAAGGCCGATCAGGGCTTGGGTTCGACGATCAGATAGACCCCGGTGGTGCGCCCGATGTTGCGACCTTCGTGCCAGGTGATGCCGTCGCTCCACCAGCTGTCACCAGCCTTGAGCCTGCGCACGACCGTGCCACTGGCGGTGGTGATCCGCATGGTCGAGCCCTTGAGGATATAGCCCCAATGCGGCGCGTGGCGGTGCCGCTCGTGCCCCCAGCCCGGCGGAAAGGTGCAGCGCAAGGTGCGCAGGCGCTCGTTCTCCTTGAGCACGACGCAGACCTTGCGGCCATTCCACCCAGCTTCGAGCGGATCGGGATAGGCAGTGGCCTCAGGCGGCGGAATGGCCAGAGCCGGGCCTGCCACCAAGGCAAGCCCGGCCACCATAAGTCCCATCGCGCGCTGCGCAGACACGTTTAGTAAACGCGCTTCTTAGGCTTGATGTACTCGACATCGTCGGTCAGCGTATATTCGTGGACCGGGCGGTAATCGAGCTTCACCGCGCCGCCCTTGCCGCCCCAGCCATCGAACCAGCTGGCGGTGTGCTTCATCCACTCGCCATCGTTGCGATCAGGGAAATCTTCGTGCGCGTGGGCGCCGCGGCTTTCCTTGCGGTTGCTGGCCGAATGCATCGTGACCGAAGCCTGCGCGATCAGGTTGTCGAGCTCCAGCGTTTCGATGAGGTCCGAGTTCCAGATCAGCGAACGGTCCGAAACCTTGATATCGGCCATGCGCTCATAGGTCGCCGCGAGCTTGGTCTTGCCCTCGCTCATCAGCTCATCGGTGCGGAACACCGCCGCGTGGGCCGACATCGTGCGCTGCATCTCGATGCGAACTTGCGCCGTGGGCGAGCCGCCATTGGCGTGGCGGAACGTGTCGATGCGGGTCAGCGCCATGTCGGCGCTGTCCTTGGGCAGGCTCTTGTGCGCCGAGCCGGGCTTGATGATTTCCTTGAGGCGCAGACCCGTGGCGCGGCCGAACACGACAAGGTCGATCAGCGAGTTGGAGCCGAGGCGGTTCGCGCCGTGGACCGAAACGCAGGCCGCTTCGCCCACCGCGAACAGGCCGGGGATCACCGTTTCCGGATTGCCGTCCGCGCCAATGGTGACGACTTCACCATGATAGTTACAGGGGATGCCGCCCATGTTGTAGTGCACCGTTGGCACGACCGGCAGCGGCTGGCGCGTGAGATCCACGCCCGCGAAGATCTTGCCGCTTTCGGTGATGCCCGGCAGGCGTTCGCCTAGCACCTTCGCGTCGATATGATCGAGGTGAAGGTAGATATGGTCCTTGTGCGGGCCGACGCCGCGCCCTTCGCGGATTTCCAGCGCCATGGAACGCGAGACAACGTCGCGGCTGGCAAGGTCCTTCGCGGACGGCGCATAGCGCTCCATGAAGCGCTCGCCTTCGGAATTCGTCAGATAGCCGCCCTCGCCGCGCGCACCTTCGGTGATGAGCACGCCCGCGCCGTAGATGCCGGTGGGGTGGAACTGGACGAATTCCATGTCCTGCAGCGGGAGCCCCGCGCGCAGCACCATGCCGCCGCCGTCACCCGTGCAGGTGTGGGCCGAGGTCGCGGTGAAGTAGCAGCGGCCATAACCGCCCGTGGCCAGCACGACGGCATGGCTGCGGAAGCGGTGGATCGAGCCATCGTCCATGCACATGGCGATGACGCCGCGGCATTCGGGCACGCCGTTTGCGCCGGGCTCCATGATGAGATCGATCGCGAAGTATTCGATGAAGAAGTCCGCATCATACTTCAGGCTCTGCTGATAGAGCGCATGAAGCATGGCGTGGCCGGTGCGGTCGGCCGCAGCGCACGTGCGCTGCACTGGCGGGCCTTCGCCCATGTTCTGCATGTGGCCGCCGAACGGGCGCTGGTAGATCGTGCCCTCCGCGTTACGGCTGAAGGGCACGCCTGCGTGTTCCAGCTCGTACACCGCAGCAGGCGCCTCACGCACCATGTATTCGATCGCGTCCTGATCGCCGAGCCAGTCGGACCCTTTGACGGTATCGTACATGTGCCAGGTCCAGTGGTCCGGGCTGTTGTTGCCAAGGCTGGCAGCAATGCCGCCCTGCGCCGCAACCGTGTGGCTGCGCGTCGGGAAGACCTTGGTGATGCAGGCGGTGCGCAGGCCAGCCTGCGCCGAACCCATCGTGGCGCGCAGGCCAGAGCCGCCCGCGCCGACAACGACGGTGTCGTAAGTATGGTCGATGATCTTGTAGGCCGGATTGGAAGCCATGGCTCAGGCGCCCCCGAGAGCGATGCGCACGACCGAGACGATGCCAAAGGCAGCGCCCGCCAGCGGCAGGATGTTGACGAGAAGCCAGGCCGCGATCTTGCCGCCCTCTTCGTGGATGTAGTCTTCCAGCATGACCTGCACACCAAGGCGCGCGTGCTGGAAGGTATTGATCATGATCAGGATCAGCGCGGTGGCCGGGAGCGGCTTGGCCGCCCAAGCATGGACCGTGGCGTAATCATGGCTGGGCATGAGCGCGAGACTGATCATCAGGAACGGGATCAGCACAAGATTGCCGACCGCCGTCAGCCGCGATGAGAGGAAGTGATGCGTGCCATGGTGGCTGGAGCCGAGACCGCGCACGCGGCCGATGGAAGTACCGTTACCCATGAAATGTCCTTGAAAAGGGTAGGGATCGCAGGATCGGACGAAACATTCAGCGCAGCAGCACGAAAGCCCAGAACACGCTGGTAGCCGCCACCGCAAACAGGATGGTGAGTGAGGACCAGCGCGCATTGGCTTCCAGCTCGTATCCCGCGCCGATATCGAGCACGAAATGGCGGATGCCGGTGGCCATGTGCTGGAAGAACGCCCAGGTCAGGCCGACGAGCACGACTTTGCCGAGAACCGCCGTCACAGTCTGCAGGCCGCCTGCGGGTGCCAGCCACACCCAATCGAGAAAGGCCTGATAGCTTTCCGGGCCGCCTGCCAGCGCGCTGACCCACCACAGCAACAGACCCAGCCCCGCAAACGCGAGACCATTGCCGGTGATGCGGTGCAGGATCGAGACCAGCATGGCCGGACCCCAGCGCCAGATTTCGAGATGCGGCGATAGTGGCCTCTTGCCGGGCGCCTGCGCCATAGAACCCCCTCAAAAAATTGATCAAACTTGCCATGCCCTTGAAGCACGACGCGATGCCGATTCGTATTAGCCCAAATGCCAGTGCGTGCAACCGTCGCAGTGGGGCAATTGCGCACCACCTGTTGCGCCACCTGTTGCCGGGGCCATAATCGCTGGTAGAGCAGGCTTCATGCAAGCACCCGTCATTCTCGTCACCGGATCGACCCGGGGCATCGGAGCCGCGCTGGCCCATGCGCTGGAAGCGCGCGGCGCCGCCATCATTCGCCATGGCCGCAAGGGCGGGCCGGGCGTGGTCGGCGCAGACCTTGGCGAACCGGCAGCAGCGGACATGCTGTGGCAGGAGGCGCTGGAACACGCTGGCGGCCAGATCGATATTCTGATCAACAATGCCGGACTGTTTGCCGCCAATCCCATCGACACTTCCGATATTGGCTGGCTGGATGGCTGGGAGGAAACGCTGCGGATCAATCTCACCTCTGCCGCGCAGCTTTCGCGCCTCGCCGTGCGCCATTGGCTTGAACGAGGAGTGAGCGGGCGCGTCATCCATGTCGCGAGCCGCGCCGCCTACCGGGGAGATTCGCCCGCACACTGGCACTATGCGGCGGCCAAGGGCGGCATGATCGCGATGCACAAGACCATTGCGCGGGGCTATGCCTCACAGGGCATCCTGAGCTTTGCGGTCACGCCCGGCTTCACCGATACCGATATGGCGGGCGATTACCTCGCCAGCCGGGGCGGCCCCGGCCTGCTCGCCGATATCCCGCTGGGCCGGGTGGCGAGCCCCGAGGAAATCGCAGCCATCGGCGTGTTCTGCGCGCTCGATGCGCCGCCCAGCATGACGGGGGCCGTGATCGATGCCAATGGCGCCAGCTTTGTCCGCTAAGGTCGCGCTCGCGCTCGCGCTTGCGCTGCTGGCGCCCGGCTTTGCCCACGCAAACGCAGGACCAGACCGCGCGGCTGTGCAGGCGCTGGTGCAGCAGTGCGAGGGCAAGGAAGACTTTTCCGATCCCGCCCCGCCCGCCCGGCTTCCTGGCGATACCTATTATGTGGGCACCTGCACGGTTTCGGTCCTGCTCGTCACGTCGCCCCAAGGCCATGTGCTGGTCGATGCCGCGACCGAGGAGGCCGCACCCTCGATCCTCGCCAATGTGCGCGCACTGGGCTTCGATCCGGCGGACATTCGCTGGATCGTGACGAGCCATGAACATTTCGACCATGTTGGCGGGCTGGCTGCGCTGGTGAAGGCAACGGGCGCGAAAGTGGCGCTGAGCGCGCCTGCGGCCGCAGTGCTGGCCACGGGCAAGGCCGATCCGGCGGATTCGCAGTATGGCGACCTCAAGGCTTATGCCATCACCCCGGTGCAGGCGGACCGGATCATCACGGCAGGCTCGGTCGTGCGCGCGGGGCCGCTGCGGCTGACTGCCTCGTTCACGCCGGGGCACACCACGGGATCGACCAGCTGGACCTGGCAAAGCTGCGCTGGAAAGCGCTGCCGCACGGTCAGCTATATCGACAGCATCTCCGCGCTGGCCGCCCCGCCCTATCGCTTCAGCGATCACCCCGAAGTTACTGCCCGATTCCGCCGCACGTTTGCTGCCATCACGGCGCGGCGCTGCGGCCTTCTCGTGACCCCGCATCCTTCGGCCAGCGCGCTGTTCGAGCGGATGCTGGGCAAGCAGGCGCTGGCCCCCGCCAGCGCCTGCCGCCGCTATGCCAAAGCCGGGCGGGACCGGCTCGATGCGCTGCTGATAAAGGAAGCTGCCAAATGAGCTGGAAAATCACTGTCCGCGCTTCGGCCGAAAAGGTCCGAGCCGCGCTGGTCGCGCATGAAGACGCCGAGGACTGGGATTATGCCATCGTGCTGGGCGGCGGCCAGATCGATCCCGCCGTGCCCGATGGCTGGCAATTGGAAGCCTGGCTGGAACGCAAACCCGATGCGGCCGACAAGGCAGCCATCAGCGCGCTGTTTGCAGATGGAGCGCCCGAATTGATCGTGGAAGAACTAGCGGACGCCGATTGGGTGACGCTGAGCCAGCAAAATGTCGAGCCGATCAGCGAAGGCCCCTTCCATGTGCGCACGCCCGATCACCCGCCTGCACCCGATCTGCGCGATTTCGTGATCCCCGCCAGCCAGGCCTTTGGCACCGGGCACCATGAAACCACATCTGGATGCCTTGCCATGCTGGGCCATATGAAGGCCAAGGGGCTGGTGGTGCGCAATCTGGCCGATATCGGCACGGGCACCGGGCTGCTGGCGTTTGCCGGGCTGCACTTGTGGCCCCGCGCGCGCGCCACGGCGAGCGATATCGATGCGGTGTGCGGGCCCGTGGTGGCCGAGAACGCAGCGCTCAACGGGTTCAAGCTCGGCGATGGGCCGGGCAAGCTGGCGATGGTGATTGCACCGGGCATGGCGCATCCGCTGCTGCGCGCCGCCGCGCCGTATGATTTGCTGATCGCCAACATTCTGGCCGGACCGCTGGCCGAACTGGCGCGCGATTTCGGCAAGGCTGTCGCGCCGGGCGGCCATGTGCTGCTGGCAGGGCTGCTCACCACGCAGGAACCCACGGTACGCGCCGCTTATACCCGTGCAGGCTTTTCGCTGCGCGCGCGGATGCAGCGTGGCAACTGGTCGATCCTATGGCTCAGGCGGCGTTCAGCCTGCTGAGGAGCAGCGCCAGCGCATTGTGTGTGAAGGCGATCATGTTGGCGAGCCGGTCGTCGTGGCCCGTCTCGATCACCAGCGCCGCTTCATAATCCGGCCCCACCACCGCCGCCGCGCTGGTGCCTGAGGCCACGCCCAGCGGATGGACGCCCGGCCCCGCCGCGCCGGTTTCCGCCACGCCCCAGTCGCTCTCGTACCGCGCGCGGATCAGCCGGGCCTGCGCCAGTGCGTAAGCTTCGGTGGCGCTGGTTAGCCCGCGCAAGGAGCCCGGCTCGTGCCCCAGCACCATACGGCGCCCTTTGAGCGTATAGATCACCCCGCCGCCACGAAAATAAGCCGAAGCCCCGGGCATGGCGAGGAGCGCTGCGGAAATGAGCCCGCCCGTCGCGCCATCGACCACGGCAACAGACTGACCACGCGCCTTGAGCAGCGTGCCCGCTGCGGTGCCGATGGGGGTGAGGTCTTCAAAGGTCATATTAGTATACTTTCAGGGGAACTTAGAGGAAACTCTTCCAATGAGATTCGGAGATAATTGAGATAGGCTGGCCGCGATCCCGCATTTCGCAAGCTTTTAGAATTTTATTGCCCATAGATGAGTGCTTCCACGCTTCGGTCGCATAAGCACCTATGATAAGATAGTCGCTCGTCTTTGTGAGGGTGCCACATGAACCACCTCGATCTAGAACAAGCCGTTCGCAGTCTCGCCGTTGGCCAAGCATAAACGTGCCCGTAAAAACGAATGACTTTCCGGAGAACTCAACATTCGGCGCTGGAGAACAGAGCGGCAAGCTCGATGAAAGAAGTGCCTCCCCCAACTCGATCCGTTCGCCAGTAAACGCCATCAGAGTTTCGTAGAGCTCTGTTTGCTCAACGGGATCAAAAGTCCCGTCTGAAAGCATGGCCTCAATCCTACGGTACAAGCCTAAGATTAGCGGCTGCTGCAGTGCCGCTTGAGACGCAGCCAGCCAGCTTTGCAGATACTCGGCTTCCCTTTGGTTGATACCACCATCGGCGCAAAGGCCACGGGCGAGCCCTATTAACTCGTCAATGTGACGAGCCGCCAATCGGTCATTTGAAAGTTGGTTCAAATATGCGTTGTCATCCATGGATGATCCTACTCCGCACTTGCTACAATCTCTAGCCAGTCGCTCTCTGAGATAACACGAATTCCTAGGGTTTCGGCTTGCTTAAGTTTCGAGCCTGCGCCCGGTCCCGCGACCAGCAAGTCTGTTTTGGCTGAGACAGTCCCTGCTGCGCGCGCACCGAGTGCACCAGCTTGTGCCTTTGCCTCGTCGCGGCTCATTGTCTCAAGCTTACCGGTGAAGACAACAATCTTTCCTGCTACCGCACTTGCTTTAGTCTCGATCACGTAATCAGGGGGAGTGACTTCTGCCAGGAGCTCCTCCCAGACTGTTACGTTGTGCGGTTCGTGAAAAAATTCGATCAAGGATTCTAAAACTGCATCGCCAATGCCGTGGATCGAGTAGAAGTTATGGACTGCCAACTCTGCGCCGTCGGCGATGCGTTCAATCGCCGAGCGTAAGTGCGGCAGTGACGCATAAAATTTCATTAGATCACGCGCTGTCACCGCACCGATATGGCGGATGCCAAGCCCGAAAAGCAGCCGCG
>JAIXYF010000277.1 GCA_027490345.1 Novosphingobium sp. | reverse complement strand
GAAGGATGCGATGATCTCGGTCGAGGACCGACGCTTCCGCGATCATTGGGGCGTCGATCCCATCGGCATCGTGCGTTCGGTCATGGTGCGCATCCAGACGGGGCGCTGGCGGCAGGGCGGCTCCACGATCACGCAGCAGCTGGCGCGCAACATCTTCCTCAACAACAGCCGCACTTTCGATCGCAAGATCCGCGAGGCGCTGCTGGCCATGGCGATCGAGCGCAAGTTCACCAAGGACGAAGTGCTCGAACTCTATCTCAACAAGGTCTATTTTGGCGGCGGCGCCTATGGCGTCGATTCTGCCGCGCGCAAGTTCTTCGGTCATTCGGGCGAACAGCTCAGTCTGGGCGAAGCGGCGATCATTGCAGGCCTTGTAAAGGCGCCCTCGCACTATTCGCCCACGGCCGATGCCAAAGCCGCAATCGGCCGCGCCAAGGTGGTGGTGCAGACCATGCAGGCGGCGGGCAAGATCACCCCGGCGCAGGCCGCCGCCATCAATCTCAACGCCGTGAAGCTGGCGGCTGAGCAGGGACAGAACTCGGCACGCTACTTCACCGATTGGGTGCTGCCGCAGCTCGATCTGCTGCTGCCCGAAAATGATCAGCCGATCGAAGTGTGGACCACGCTCGATCCCATAGCGCAACACGCGGCCACCGATGCGATCCAGGCCACGGTGCCCAAGGGCTCGCAAGGCGCGCTGGTCAGCCTTGACCGGGATGGCGCGGTGCTCGCGATGATCGGCGGCACCGATTACGTCACTTCGAACTACAACCGCGCGGTCAATTCCGTGCGCCAGCCCGGCTCGGCGTGGAAGCTGTTCGTTTATCTCGCCGCGCTGGAGGCAGGCTATACCCCCGATGCCAAAGTGGTGGACGAACCCGTGACCATCGACGGCTGGAGCCCGCGCAATTCGGGCGGCACATATGCCGGGCCAATCGATGTGCGCAGCGCCTTTGCCTATTCGAAAAACACCGTGGCGGCGCAGCTGGGCAACGAAGTGGGCTTCGGCGCGGTAGCCAACATGGCGCGCCGCTTCGGCATCACCACCCCGATCAACACCTTGCCTTCGATGGTGCTGGGTTCCTCCGATGTGCGCGTGATCGATATGGTGCGCGCCTTTGCCGCCGTTCAGGCCAAGGGCAGCGCGGTCACGCCCTATGGCATCCGCAAGATCACCACGACCGAGGGCGAAGTGCTCTATAGTCACCGCCCCGATCCGGCGCAGCAGCTGGTGCCCAGCTATGTTGCCGCAGGGATCACCGATCTGCTGCAATCTGCCGTCAGCATCGGCACCGGGCGCGCCGCGCAGATCGGTCGGCCCGTGGCGGGCAAAACCGGCACGACCAGTTCCAACAAGGATGGCTGGTTCCTCGGCTTCTCCAGCGGCATCACCACCGGCGTATGGATGGGCCGCGATGATGCGCGCGCCGTGCCCGGCCTGCAGGGCGGCACTGCGCCTGCGCGCGCCTTTGCCGCCTACATGAAGGTCGCCACGGCCAAGCGCCCACCCGAAAAGTTCGACACCGATCTCAAGCTGCCGCAATGGCAGCTCGAACCTGATGACGAAGTGATGCAGGCCAATCCCGACGGCTATTTCTATGCCGATCCCGATGGCAATATCGTCGAGCCCGGCGCGCAAAACCGCTTGCCGGGTGCCGACGGCGGCGCGCCCGGCGGCGAGCAGGGCGTTCCCGTACCGGAAGGCGCGCCAGCAGCGGCGGGGGATGATTTCCTCAATCGCGCCACCGGGCGGCAAGCCGAACCGGCGCGCCCACGCCCGCGTCCATCGCAAGGCGCGAAGCCCACCCCGTAACAATTACCTCTGGGGTTATTGAACCTGCCGCGCAGGCCTGCGAAGTTTGGTTCATGGATAAGAGCCTTGAGGGATTTCCGCGCCTTCTGCGCGAATGGCGGCAGAAGCGGCGCTGGTCGCAGCTCGATCTGGCGCTGACTTCGGGCGTATCGCAGCGCCATATCAGCTTCCTGGAATCCGCCAGGGCCAAACCCAGCAGGGCCATGATCCTGCAACTGAGCGAAGCACTTGAAGTGCCGCTGCGGACCCGCAACCTGTGGCTCGTCGCAGCAGGCTTTGCCCCGCTTTATGCCGCGCGCGCACTCGATGATCCGCAGATGGCGCAGGTCATGGGCGCTGTGCGCATGATGCTGAGCGCGCACGAGCCCTTCCCCGCGCTGGCGCTGGACCGGGCGTGGACCGTGCTGATGGCCAATCGCCCGTTCGATGCACTTGTCGCGCTTCTTGGCGCCGATATCTGGGAACGCGTGGTCGGCCCGGCATCTGGCAGCGAACGCAACCTGATGCGCCTGTTGTTCCATCCGCAGGGCATCCGCCCGCTGATCACCAACTGGTCTGCTGTCGGCCCGCTGCTTTGGCAGCGCGCCACGCGCGAAGCGCATCAGGCTGGCCGCGCGGACATGCAGGCGGTGCTCGATGATCTGGCCCCGTTTCAGGAGCCCGAGATCCTGTGGTCCGCCATGGACAGCGCACTGCTGCCGGTCGTGCCGTTCCGGCTGGCCGTTGGCGAGCAGGCACTCTCGTTGTTCGCGTTGATTGCCACATTCGGCACCGCACAGGACGTGACGACAGACGAGCTGCGTATCGAAACACTGTTCCCCGCCGATACACAGACCGAAGCGCTGTTTCGTGCCATGCCACTGCCGCCCGCCCCGGCCGCATACCCGTCGTCATAACCTCCGGCGTAATTGGCGACCGCTAAAGACTGGCCCATGGTTCATCGGGTCAAACAGGAGACGGAGAGACCCCATGCAACCCATCGACACCGTCAAAGCCTTCATGAAGGCGATGGAGCCCCTCGATTACGACACCGCATTGCACTTCGTGGCAGATGGCTGCGTTTACACCAATCCGCCGCCCATCGGCACTGTGACCGGCCCCGTCGGCGTGCGCGCGGTGCTGGAGCCGTTCTTTGCGCCCACACTCGAGAACGAGTTCCGGATCTTGCGCGAACTCGCCTCCGGCCCGCTCGTCATGCTCGAACGGCTGGATCGGCATCGGCTGGCGGACAAGTGGGTCGAGCTGCCGGTGACGGGCGTGTATGAAGTGCACGAAGGCCGCATCACCTATTGGCGCGACTATTTCGACGCCGCGACGATCCTCTCGCAATGGCCCGCTGGATAGCGAAAGCGCAAAAGGGCTGGCGCACCATGGCACGCCAGCCCTTTTGCCCGGTTCGTTCGATCAGCGGATGCGGATCGGCATGTAGACCGGCGGCTGGCCGCGCCGCTGGATGCGCAGCAGCACCGCCTCGCGGTTTTCGGTCTTGGCCTGGCGCACGATGGCTTCCAGATCGGCCGCTGTGGCCACCGGCTTGTAGTTCGCCGAAAGCACGATATCGCCGCGCTGCAGGCCCTTGGTGGCCGCATCCGCCGATTCGTCGACTGCGGTGATCACGACGCCCTTGGTATCCTCGCTCGCGCCAAGCTGGCGGGCGATCTGCGGGGTGATCGGGATTGCGGCAATGCCCAGCGCCTGCTGCACCACGGGGCCAGCGGGCTTGGCAGGCTTGTTCTGGCCGCCGAAACCTTCGCCCTGCTGGGCATCGGGATCGAAGGTCTGCTGGGCCAGCTCTTCCTCGCTCGGCCGCTTGCCAACCACGGCCTGCACCGTCAGGCGCTGGCCATTTCGGATTAGATCAATGGGAATGCGCTTGCCCGGCGCGGTATTGGCCACGATGAACGAGAGCGTCTGATCGGGCGTCACGTCCTTGCTATCAACGCGGACCACCACATCACCCGGCTGCATCCCGGCCTTGGCCGCGCCTTGCCCCGGTTCGACCGACTGGATGAATTCGCCGCGGTTCTTGGCCAGGCCAAGGCTGGCGGCAAGATCATCGGACAACTGCTGGATGCGCACGCCCAGATAGCCGCGCTCGATCGCCTGACCGGCACGCAGCTTGTCGACGATGGGCGCCGCGATTTCCGCCGGAATGGCAAAGCCGATGCCGACGCTGCCGCCCGTGGGCGAGAAGATCGCGTTGTTGATGCCGATCACGTTGCCGGCCATGTCGAACATCGGCCCACCCGAATTGCCCCGGTTGATCGAAGCGTCGGTCTGGAGATAGCGGTCATAGGCCGAGCCCGAGCCGGTGTTGCGATAGACTGCCGAGATGATCCCGCTGGTCACCGTGCCGCCAAGGCCGAACGGATTGCCGATGGCGATGATCCAGTCCCCCACGCGGGCGTGGCGCGAATCGCCGAACTTCACGAACGGGAACGGCTTGGGGCCGCTGATCTTGAGCACCGCAAGATCAGAAGCCGCATCGCGCCCGATCAGCTTGGCCGGATAATCGGTCCCATCGGTCATCGTGACGGTGATCGATTCGATCTCGCCCTGCCCTTCGGCGGTGATCACGTGGTTGTTGGTGACGACATAGCCATCGGCCGAGATGATGAAGCCCGATCCCAGCG
>JAIXYF010000106.1 GCA_027490345.1 Novosphingobium sp. | reverse complement strand
GATCTGACAGTCGCAGGGAAGGGCAGGGCGCCCGGTTCCCACATCCCGGCTCCAGACACCGCTCCACATTCTGGCGCTCTATCCCGGCACGCCATCCCGGCACATGTGCGCTTTGTCATTACCTTGCCGCAGTTCGATTGACAGAGTGCCCCCCGATATGGTCGCATCGGAAACAAACAGCATCCGGTCGCGCCAGGAACAACAAGGTCGAGTCCCGGCCTGACAAAGGGGTTTGAGCTGATGACCAGAAACACCGTGCGCCTGATGGCGCTTGCGGGCACGGCAACCGTGGTGGTTGCCGGGCTGGGGACCGCCCAGACAGCGGCGCCCGTCGCGCGCTACGAGATGCGCGCTGGCACGACTTCGGGCCTTCTAGGCGGAATGGGCGGCGGCGGAATGGGCGCCGCCATGAGCATGGCGTTCGGCGGCGGCGGCCGCAATGCGCCCAGCCATGAACTCTGGCTTGAACTGGGATCGAGCCGCGCGGCAGCCGGCGGCGCGCCCAAGGCCGATCACTTCATGCCGGCAGGCGTGAAGCTTGGCGTGTCGGTGCCGCTCAAGACGCCGGTCAAAGCGCCCGCAGGTCCGGCCGAACCGCCCGAGAAGCGCGATTTCAAGCGGCCTACCGGGCGCATCCTGATCTTCTGGGGCTGCGGCGAACATGCCCCCGCCGGCCAGCCGGTGATCTTCGATTTTGCCAAGATCGCCGCCGGGCAAATGCCGCCGGGCTTGTGGTCAAACTCGGTGCCGATGGAACGGCGCGTCTCGTATGCCAGCAGCCGCACATATGGTGCATGGCCGAATGCCGATGGCAATGCTGCGGTCAAGACCGACAGTTCGCTGCTGGGTGCGCACAAGGTGGCGGGCAATTATACCCCGGACATCAATTTCACGCTCACCCGCGATTTCATGGGCGGGCTCAAGACCACGACGTATCCGCAGCCAAGCGGCGCCACATTGGTGCGGTGGAATCCCCTGCCCGAGGCAACCGGCTATCATGCCTCGCTGATCGGCGGAAAGCCGGGGCCGGACGGCGAGATGAACGATCTGGTGTGGTGGTCATCCAGCGCTGCGCGCGAATTCGGCGGCGGGCTGAGCGACTGGCTTTCGCCCGCCACAGTGGCCAAGCTGGTCGCCAGCAAGACCGTGCTGGCCCCTTCCGCCACGACGTGCATGGTGCCCGCCGAAGTCAAGGCAGCCGCGCCCCAATTCCAGATGATGTCGCTCTATGCCTATGGTCCGGAGGAAACGTTCGTCTATCCGCCCCGGCCGGCCAATCCGAAAACGCCGTGGAAGCCGGAATGGACGGCCGGCATTCGCCACCGTTCGATGACCGGCTTCCTGCTGGGCATGCCGGGGATGGACGAGGACGCCGGTGGCAAAGGCAGGAAGCAGAACGGCCAGAAGCAATGCCAGCCAAAGCCGAAGAAGCGCGGGCTGGGCGGCCTGCTGGGCGGTGCGCTCGGCGGCGCGCTGGGTGGTGCAGTTGGCGGTGCGGCAGACGGATCGGGCAGCAGCGGAGACGGCTGCTGAAACCCTTGACCAGCGTGCTGCGCGTCGGCCCATGCTGCTGATCATCTGGCACAGCCGAACCGGCGCGGCCCGTGCGATGGCAGAGGCCGCGCTGCAAGGCGCAGCGCCAGAGGGCGCGGCGCGGCGCGTGGCCGCGCAAGATGCCGATCCGCAGGATCTGCTGGCCGCGCGCGGCTATCTGTTCGTGTGCCCGGAAAACCTTGGCAGCATGAGCGGAGCGATGAAGGAATGTCTTGATCGCTGCTATTATCCGCTGCTCGGGCAGATCGAGGGCCGCCCCTTTGCCACGATCATTGCCGCCGGATCGGATGGGACCGGCGCACAGCGGCAGCTTGAGCGGATCGTGACCGGTTGGCGGCTGCGGCGAATCGCCGATGGAATGATCGTCAATCTGCAGGCGCAGACCCCCGATGCGATCCTTGCGCCCAAGACCGTTCCGGTTCCTGTTCTGCAAAAGTGCCGCGATTTGGGACAATCTTTTGCGGCCGGGCTGGCCTTGGGCATATTCTGATGGGCTTGCCCGCTTTGACGGTTCGATTTTCGCGGCGGATTGGCCGCACGGGACTCGACGTCTGCGCGGCATTGGTGTCTGTGCTGGCCGCTGATGATGGAGCGTAACTGGTGGTGATGGAGCGTGCCGCAGGGCCTGAGCCCCTTGCTGCGCTGCTGTTCGGTCCGAAGGACCGTCCGGCTGCGTCGGCGCTGGCCAGCCTTGCTGCGGGGCCTGAGGGTTTTGTCCTGCTGAATCCGGGCACAGCCGCTGACGGCACGGCCGAACTCTTGCGCGATGGTTTGACTTTCGATCTGGCCGGGCTGGCGCCGGGGCCTGCGCAGACCCGGCCCGAGGCGGTTCATCGGGTGGCTTTACCCAATGATTTCAGCGGTGCCGAGCTTGATGCAGCATGGCTCATGGTCGGGCCGCATCTTGCAGGGGCCGAACATCTGCTGCCGGTGCTGCGCGTGGCCGCGGCCATTTTGTGCCAACTTTCCCGGTTGGGCGGGTTGGAAGCCATTGTCTGGCGGCCGGCCCGGCTGGTCATGTCACCCGCCTGGTTTGCCGAAGCGGCGGGCGCCTGGCTTGCGGGCGGGCCGTTTCCGGCGTTGGCGCTGACAGCCCTTGCCCGCAGCGAGCAGGGCATCGCCAGCGAGGGGTTGGCGTTCCTGATCGGGCAGGAGTTCACGCTTCAAGCGCGCAGCGGGGGGCCAAACCGCGAAGACAGCCGCACCGCTGTGCGCCTGACGGACTGGCTGGTGGCGAATGGCCGGGTGGACACGCCGCGCGAGGTCGTTCTGCCGGGAATCGGCGCGGTCTGGGTGGAGCCGGACGGGGCAAGCAAACTTAACGTGGTAACCAAGTAGAGATACGCTCTCTTCTAGCGGCGCGTTAAGCTGTGTTGGCGATGATCCCGCCATGGCTCCTGCGGTGCATCTGGTTCGGGGACATATCCCGTTCCGCTCGGTCAATCTTCCGGGCAGACCCGGCTATCATCCGGGCCTCCAGCGCCATCATCTGCTTCCCCGCGCCTTGTTGGGCCGCCGCGCGTTCAGCCCGATGATCGCCGCGCTCGGTACCGAACAAGTAGGTTTTCACGATTTCCGCCGAAACGGGCTGCTGCTGCCCGCCACGGAAAGCGGGGCACAGCGCATCGGCCTGCCGCTGCACCGGGGGCCGCATGGAACGTATTCCGAAATGGTGACCGAACGGGTCGGCCAGATCGAAATGGGCTGGAGCCGCACCCGCCGCTATGATCCCGAACTGGCCAGCATGGAATCGCTGATGCGGCTTGATCTGCTACAGCGCGCCTTGCGCCGCCGCCTGCTCACCCCGCCCAAGGGCGAGGAGATCGTGCTCAATCGCCACGATCCCGCGCTGGTACAGCCGGACCAATCGCTGGATTACAGCCACCTCGACCGGATGGCCGAGATGCTGTGGGAGGCGACGGAGAGCAAGCTTTAGAGGAAGGGGGCCGAATCCGCGCTGAGTCCGGCGGCAGCTTCGCGGTACTGCGTCGTCAGCCTGGCGACGCGCTCGGCCACCGTCTCCACCTTGTCGACCGCGCCGATGCCCTGGCCCGAGCCCCAGATGTCCTTCCATGCCTTGGCTTCGGTGTTGCCGCCCGAGCCGAAGTTCATGGCCGAAGGATCGCTGACCGGCAGGTTATCCGGATCGAGCCCGGCCTTGACGATCGAGCCGCGCAGATAATTGCCATGAACGCCGGTGAAGAGGTTCGAATAGACAATGTCTCCGGCCTTGCTGTCGACGATTTCCTGCTTGTAGCCTTCTGCCGCGCGGGCCTCAGCCGTGGCGATCCAGGCAGAACCGATGTAGGCGAAGTCCGCTCCCAGTGCCTGCGCGGCGAGGATCGAACGGCCATGCGCGATGGCGCCCGAAAGCGCGACGAGCCCATCGAACCACTGGCGGATTTCCTGCATCAAGGCGAAGGGCGAAAGCGCGCCGGCATGGCCGCCGGCCCCTGCCGCCACAGGGATCAGGCCATCCGCGCCCTTTTCGATTGCCTTGCGCGCAAACCGGTCGTTGATCACATCGTGTAGCACGATACCGCCCCAGCGATGCGCAGCCTGATTGATATCCTCACGCGCACCCAGCGACGTGATCAGCATGGGCACCTGCCACTTTTCGCAAAGCACCATGTCCTCATCAAGACGGTTGTTGGTCTTGTGGACGATCTGGTTGACCGCGAAAGGCGCTGCCGGGCTATCGGGATGATCGCGGTTGTGCGCGGCCAGCGTTTCGGTGATTTCGTGCAGCCATTCATCCAGCTGGCTGATGGGGCGCGCATTGAGCGAGGGGAAGCTGCCGATGATCCCCGCCTTGCACTGCGCGATGACGAGTTCAGGGCCGGAAATGATGAACAGCGGGGAGCCGATGACGGGCAGGCGCAGGTTCTTGAACAGCGGGGGAAGCGGCATCGGCGGAAAGCTCCGTTTTTTAAGCGAGCGGTTAAACGCCGGTTTAGCAGGAGAAGCGGCGCTGTCAAACCACAGCGCCGCTCCCTTAAAGGCTAGGCCCGGGCCTCATGCCGGCAGCAGGTGCTCGATCCCGTAAACCCGCGCCGCAGTGCCCGCGAACAGCGCGCGCTTTTCCTCTGCCGAAGCACCGTGGGCGAGGCGCTTGAATGCGTTCCACAGCACTGGATACGTCGCGCCCCAGCGGTCTACCGGATAGTTGCTTTCAAACATCCCGCGCTCCGGCCCGAAAGCATCGATGCACGTCTCGATATAGGGCCGCCACATCGCGGCGAGGGTTTCCGAACTGATCCCGGCAGCAGGGCCTTGTTCGGGCATCGCGCAGAACGCCATGGCGAGGCCGCCCAGCTTGACCGAGACATTAGGGCACTTGGCGAGCTCGCGGATATTCTCGCGCCACACGTCAAACCGCTCGTGCAGCTTGCCCTTGTAGGGCCCGACACCCAGCGGTGTGCCGCAGTGATCCAGCACGATCGGCTGATCGGGGAAAGCGCGGGCAAGGCTGATCACATCGGGTAGCTGCGGTTCGAGCAACCAGGCATCGAAAGTGAGGCCCATTTTGCCAAGGTGCTGGAACCCGGCGCGGAAGGCATCGCTGGTATAAAGCCCAGCTGGCGCGTGAAACGGGGGGCCGAGCACTTCGGGATCGGCGTCCCATGCGGCCTGGTGGCGAATGCCCTTGAAACGGCCGTTTCCGGCGGCGATCAGCGCTTCGAGCACGCGCACCGCGCCGTCGCCCAGCGTCATGTCGGCATGGCCGATGATCGCGGCGCATGGACGAAAGGCGCCATAAAGCCCGCTCGCGCCTTGGGCGGCAACGCCATTGACAAATTCGACCTCGCCCACCGGCTTGAACGCGTGCTCTGCTCCGGAGCGATAGAACGCGCCGCATTCCATGAACACAGTGCCGATCACGTTGTGTCCGCTATGCGTATCGGCGTGGAGTGCGTCGAATGTGTAATAGGCCGCCGGAACCAGCGTTTCGACAAACGGATGCAGCGGCTGGGGGAACGAGGCGACGAGCGGGCGCAGGTCCCACAAGTGGTGGTGCGGATCGATGATCGGCAGATCGGGTTCGAGAATGGCTTCTGGGATGGTTTCTGGCATGGCTCTCTCGCTTGGCTGGCCTCTGGCGGGCTTGCTGGGAGAGTATGCAGCAGAGCGAGCGAAAGGGAAGGGGGCGCGCGGCACCCTTTACCTGGTCGCCCCGCCAAATCAGTTTTTGCACCAGCTGCTGTGCCCGGCTCGGCACGTTTTCAATAGTGATACCGGCACTGCGCGATGAGCAAGCCGTTGTCGGTCGGCTTGTAGACCAGCCGATGCTCCTGATTGATGCGGCGGGACCACCAGCCTGAGAGGGCGCCGCGCAGGGGTTCAGGCTTGCCGGTCCCCGTGAAGGGTGTGCGTGTGCATTCCTTGATCAGGGCGTTGATCCGCTCAACCAGTTTGCGGTCATGGTTCTGCCAATGGAGGTAGTCGTCCCAAGCCTCCTCGCTGAAGATCAGCTTCATTCGGCGAGGGAGTGTTCGTTTCCGGCACCGGCCTCAAGCGCTTCGATTGAAGCTGCCAGGCGGGCGGCATTGGCGGGGTTGCGCAGCAAGTAGCGCGTCTCTTCGAACGAGGCGTAGTCTTCGAGCGACATCAGCACGGCCGATGGCTTACCGCGATCCCGCGTGATTACAACGGGTTCGTGATCGGCGCTGACAGCATCGAGCATGGCGGCAAGGTTCTTGCGGAGGTCGCTGTAAGACGTTGTTCGCATTTTGTGAGTGTACGTGATTGCGTACGTTTTGACAAGGGTAGCCTAGGCTGTGCCTTCCCCTCTCCCAACCCTCTCCCCTAAAAGGGAGAGGGCGTTAATGTGGGTCTGCACCTGAGGTGGCGCGTCGCTCCGGAAAGTTCAGGAATGAAAGGGCCAATGGCCCTTGCCCCTCCTTCGACAAGCCCGGGATGAGCGGCTTCCCTTACCCCGCCGCGTTCGCCGCGCTCAGGATCGCGCGCACGCTGGCCGTTGCCACGTCCTCGTCGATGCCGACGCCCCAGATGATCTTGCCGTCCGGCCCGGTGCATTCGACATAGGCGGCAGCGCGCGCATCGCTGCCTGCGCCAAGCGCGTGTTCGGCATAGTCGCGCACGTCGATCTCGATGCCGAAGCCGTCCTTCAGGGTGGCGACGACCGAGGAAATCAGGCCATTGCCACGGCCCGAGACCGAGCGCACTTCGCCGTCCACTGCGATCTTTCCGGCAAACACGCGGGTGCCATCAGGGGCGCGGGCTTCCTCGTAGTCGACAAGGCTGAAGCGCTGGCTTTCGCCGAGGTGATAGGTTTGCTGGAAGACGGACCAGATGTCGCTGGCCTGCAGTTCGCGGCCCAGTTCGTCGGCAAGATCCTGCACGTGGCGCGAGAAATGCGCCTGCATTTTCTTGGGCAGCTTGAGGCCCTGATCCTGTTCGAGCACCCAGGCAAAGCCCCCCTTGCCGCTTTGCGAATTGACGCGGATGACTGCTTCGTAGCTGCGGCCCAGATCGGCAGGATCGATGGGCAGGTAGGGAACGGCCCACATCTCGTCGTTCTGCACTTCGCGCGCGGCAAAGCCCTTTTTGATGGCATCCTGATGGCTGCCGGAAAAGGCGGTGAACACCAGTTCGCCGCCATAGGGGTGGCGCGGGTGAACGGGCAGCTGGTTGCAGTATTCGACCGTCTGGATGACCGTGTCGATATCCGAGAAATCGAGGCCCGGATCAACGCCCTGCGTGTACATGTTGAGCGCGACGGTGACGAGGCAGCAGTTGCCGGTGCGCTCGCCGTTGCCGAACAG
>JAIXYF010000301.1 GCA_027490345.1 Novosphingobium sp. | reverse complement strand
GGACAGAAACGCGTGCATCACAGTGTGCGCACGCGCTCCTCGACCTCGAACACTTCAAGCTGGTCGCCCGGCTTCACGTCGTTCGTATCGGCCAGCACCACACCGCATTCCAGACCGGCGCGCACTTCGGGCACGTCGTCCTTGAAGCGGCGCAGCGAGTGGATGAGCGTTTGCGAGATGATGACATCGTTGCGCGTAAGGCGCGCATTGATGCCCTTGCGGATGAAGCCTTCGACCACGAGCAGACCCGCCGCCTTGTCCTTCTTGCCCGCAGGGAACACTTCCTTGACCTCGGCACGGCCGACCACGGTCTCGATCCGCTCCGGCCCAAGCTGGCCGGCCATTTCGAGGCGGATGTCGTCCGTCAGCTGATAGATCACGTCAAAGTACTTCATGCGCACCTTGAAGCGTTCGACCAGTTCGCGCGCCTTGGCATTGGGGCGAACGTTGAAGCCGATGATAGGCGCGCCGCTGGCCTGCGCCAGATTGACATCACTTTCCGTGATCGCGCCCACGCCAGAGGCGAGGATGCGCACCTTGATCTCGTCGGTCGAAATGCGGTTGAGCGCATTGACGATCGCCTCGGTCGAGCCTTGCACGTCGGCCTTGATCACCACCGGATATTCGATGACAGCCTGCTTGGCGGCGAGCGCGGAGAACATGTTCTCCAGGCTCGTCGGCGCCTGCGCGGTGCGCTTGGCCGTCGCGCGTTCCTGGCGGTAGGACGCAACCTCGCGGGCACGGGCCTCGTTTTCCACCACCGTCAGCGTGTCACCCGCCATCGGCACACCGCCAAGGCCAAGCACTTCGACCGGCAGCGAGGGCGGCGCTTCCTTGATCTGGCGGCCCTTGTCATCGTGCATAGCGCGCACGCGGCCCGACTGGGTGCCGACGACGAGGATGTCGCCCACCTTGAGCGTGCCGCGATTGACCAGCACGGTGGCCAGCGGCCCTTTGCCCTTGTCGAGCTTGGCCTCGATGACGGTGGCTTCCGCCGCGCGGGCGGGGTTGGCGCGCAGTTCGAGCAGTTCGGCCTGAATCAGGATCTTCTCGATCAGCTCGTCCATGCCCTGCCCGGTCTTGGCCGAAACTTCCACGTCCTGCACATCGCCCGACATGTCCTCGACCACGATCTCGTGTTCGAGCAGACGTTCGCGGATCTTCTGCGGGTTCGCCTCGTGCTTGTCGGCCTTGGTGATCGCCACGATCATCGGCACGCCGGCCGCCTTGGTATGGTTGATCGCCTCGATCGTCTGCGGCATCAGCCCGTCGTCCGCCGCGACCACCAGAATGACGATATCAGTCACATTGGCGCCGCGCATGCGCATTTCGGTAAAGGCCTCGTGGCCCGGCGTATCAAGGAAGGTGATGTGATCCCCGGCCTTGGTCTTGATCTGATAGGCGCCGATATGCTGCGTGATGCCGCCGGCTTCACCGCGCACCACATCAGTGCCGCGCAGCGCATCGAGCAGGCTGGTCTTGCCGTGATCGACATGGCCCATGATCGTCACCACCGGCGGACGTGGCTGCAGCGTATCGTCTGTATCGACATCGGATGCGGTATCGATATCGACATCCGATTCCGACACGCGCTTGATATTGTGGCCGAATTCGGTGACGAGCAGCTCGGCAGTGTCCTGATCGATGGCCTGGTTGATGGTCACCATCATGCCCATCTTGAACAGCGCCTTGACCAGGTCAGCTGCCTTCTCGGCCATGCGGTTGGCCAGATCCTGCACCGTGATCGCCTCGGGCACGACGACATCGCGGACCTGCTTTTCGCGCGGCTGCGATTGCCCGGCGAAATGCGCACGCTTTTCCTTTTCGCGCGCGCGCTTCAGCGCAGCAAGGCTGCGGGCGCGGGCGCCCTCGTCTTCGTTGAGCGCGCGGGTCACGGTCAGCTTGCCGGCCTGGCGGCGATCGCCAGCGCCCTTGTCACGCGGGGCGTGCGCGGGCTTTTTGGCCGCTGGTTCCGGCCGCTTGGGCGCCACCACGGGCGTGAAGCGGCGCGGCGCAGTCTGCACCGCTTCGGGCGCAGCAGCGGGCGCTTCGGACACGGCTTCCACGGGCGCAGCAGGGGCGGCAGGCGCAGCAGCAACCGGCGCTTCGGCTGCAGCAACCGGCGCCGCTTCGACGGGGGCGGCTTCGGCAGGTGCGACTTCAGCAGGTGCGGTTGGCACCGGCGCGGCGGGCGCTTCAACCGCAGGTCCGGCCTCGGCCGCCTTGCGCGCTTCGATCACCCGGCGGGCTTCTTCGGCAGCGCGCACGCGCTCTTCCTGCTCGCGGCGGTTGGCGGCTTCCAGCGCATGAAGGCGGGCCTCCTCGGCCTCGCGCAGCAGGCGGGTCTGCATTTCCTGCCGCGTTTCACGCGATGCGGCGGGCGGCGGGGGGGGCGGCGCGGGCGCGCGAACCGGAGCGGGCGCGGGCGGCGGCGGAGCGGCTGTGACAGGGGCCGCTTCGGGGGCGGCGGCAGGCGCTGCTTCACCCGGGCCGCGCGGCATCAGCTTGCGCCGCTTGACCTCGACGACGACCTTGTTGGTGCGCCCGTGGCTGAAGGTCTGCTTGACCTCGCCTGCCTCGACCGAAGTCTTCAGGCCAAGCGGCCTGCGGCCCAGCGTCGGCTTCTTGTCATCGCTCATCGAACTTATACACCCTTCGTATCAATATCGTCGCACGCGGCAGAAGCCGCGTCCGTCAAGTCCTGCGCAGATTCGTGTGCAGACCCGAGAAAATGGAGCAGGCGCTGGAGCGGCACCGCGACCCTTTGGGCTGCGGCGGCATCGGTCAGCGCCAGATGAACCACATTGTCGCGGCCCAATGCCACAGACAGCGCTGCCCGGTCCAGCGGCAAGATCGTGCCTTTGAGGCCGGTGCCTTCGGCTTCTTCGCCCACGCGCCAGGCCTGTGCCAGCTTGCCTGCGCCATCGGTTCCGGCATCGCTGGCATGGGCCAGCCAGGTCACCGCGCCAGACCGCGCGCCTTGCGCGATCCGCTCGGTACCGAGGAGCATGTTCCCGGACTTGAGCTCCATGCCCAGCCGGTCGGTGAAAGCACGGGTCAGCGCAGCACGGGTACGCGCCGCCAGATCAGCTGGAATGGCCAGCGGCGCGCCCTTGAACGCTCGCGCCAACGCGCCGCGCAGCTTGCCATTGGCAACTGCGGCTTCAAGATCGGCTTCGCATACGCCAATCCATG
>JAIXYF010000061.1 GCA_027490345.1 Novosphingobium sp. | reverse complement strand
ATCGAGCAGCCGGTGCGCAGCTTGAGGTCTTCGTCCATATCGGTCAGCCCGGCGTCTTCGAGCGCTTGCCCGGCCGCATCGATCCCATAGATAATGAACGGGTCTACCTGGCGCTGCACCTTGAAATCGACGCGCTTGTTCGGGTCGAATCCATAAGGGTGATCAGCCGGCTTCACTTCGCAGGCGATCAGACACTTCTGGCCCGTGGTATCGAAGCGCGTGATCCGCCCCGCGCCCGATTTGCCAGCGATGAGGTTGGCCCACGTGGTTTCGACATCGGCCCCCAGCGGGGTGACGAGGCCTAGTCCGGTGATGACGACACGGCGCATTGCAATCTCCGAAACGCGCGCCCGCTATGGGCGAACGGACCTTGAATCACGACAGGCCCAGACCCCCTGAAGGGACCGAGCCTGCCGAAGCCCCGGCGCTGAAACGCCAGGGACGACCACATGCCCCATCTGGCGTGCAGGAAGCAGGCCGGACGAGATGCGGGCGCGGATGGGCAATCCGAAAGGATCAGCCCTTGTTGTCGTCGATGTACTTGATAGCGTCCGAAACGGTCGCGATCTTCTCGGCCGCATCGTCCGGGATCTCGACACCGAATTCTTCTTCAAACGCCATGACCAGCTCGACGATATCGAGGCTGTCGGCACCGAGATCGTCGATGAAGCTCGCGTCTTCGGTGACCTTGTCGGCCTCGACCCCGAGGTGCTCGACAACGATCTTCTTCACGCGGTCGGCAGTATCGCTCATTCTTTTGCCCCTTCAAGGAACTGGGTGGATGTCATCAAATCTGGCCATCGCCCTAATGCCCGGATTGCGGGCTGGCAAGTGGCGCGGTGCGGACGAAATGTGCGGAATGCGTGACGAGCAGTGAAACAAGCGCTCAGGCCAGGGGTATGGACCGCCCTGCCCCCTTACCCTTTCGATGGTTCCACCGTGCGCAAGTGCAGTTCGCGCAGCTGCGCGTTGGCAGCCAGCGAAGGCGCGCCCATCAGAAGGTCTTCTGCGCGCTGGTTCATCGGGAATAGCGTGATTTCGCGCAAGTTCTGCGCGCCGCAGACCAGCATGACGATGCGGTCCACGCCCGCTGCCATGCCGCCGTGCGGCGGCGCGCCATACTGGAACGCGCGGTAAAGCCCGCCGAAGCGTTCTTCCACATCGGCCTTGGAAAGGCCGACCAGCTGGAACGCCTTGACCATCAGATCCGGCGACTGGTTGCGGATCGAGCCCGAGGCGATTTCGTAGCCATTGCACACAAGATCGTACTGGAAAGCCTTGATTGTCAGCGGGTCCTGGCCTTCCAGCGCGGCCATGCCGCCCTGCGGCATCGAGAACGGGTTGTGCGCGAACTCGACTTTCTTGGCATCCTCGTCCCATTCGTAGAACGGGAAATCGACGATCCAGCACAGCTCGAATCGGTCCTTGTCGATCAGGCCAAGCTGCTCGGCCACGCGCGTGCGCGCCGCGCCTGCCAGTTTGGCTGCCTGTTCCGGTTTGCCAGCTGCAAAAAACAAGCCGTCATCCGGTCCAAGGCCGAGCGCAGCATAGAGCGCTTCCATGCCTTCCGGCCCATGGTTCTTCGCAATCGGGCCGCCAAACTCACCGCCCTTGCGCGTCACGTAGCCCAGCCCGGCATGGCCTTCGCTGCGCGCCCATTCGTTCATGTCGTCGAAGAACTTGCGGCTCTTGTCTGCCGTGCCGGGCGCGGGGATCGCGCGCACGGTGCCGCCGCCCGCCACGATCTTTTCAAACAGGCCGAAGCCCGAAGTGGTGAAGTGGCTGGCTACATCGGTGATGATCAGCGGATTGCGCAGGTCCGGCTTGTCTGAGCCATACTTCAGCATCGCATCATCATAGGCGATGCGGGGGAAGCTGCCCGAAGGTGTGACCGGCTTGCCATTAGCGAAAGTCTCGAACACGCCGCCGATGACCGGTTCCATCGTCTCCCAAACTTCTTCCTGGGTGACGAAGCTCATTTCGAGATCGAGCTGGTAAAATTCACCCGGCAGACGATCGGCGCGCGGGTCTTCATCGCGGAAGCAGGGGGCGATCTGGAAGTAGCGATCAAAGCCCGCGACCATCAGCAGCTGCTTATACTGCTGCGGCGCCTGCGGCAGCGCATAGAACTTTCCTGCGTGGATGCGGCTGGGCACGAGGAAATCGCGCGCGCCTTCAGGGCTGGACGCGGTGAGGATCGGAGTCGAGAACTCGGTAAAGCCAGCGCCTTCCATGCGGGCGCGCATGTCGCGAATCACCTTGGTACGCGTCATGATATTGGCGTGGAGCGTCTCGCGCCGCAGATCGAGGAAGCGGTAGCGCAGGCGGATATCTTCGGGATATTCCTGCTCACCGGCCACCGGCATCGGCAGTTCCTCGGCTGCAGAGAGCACCGTGGCGGCGCGGGCATAGACTTCGATGGCACCGGTGGCGAGCGCAGGGTTCACCGTGCTTTCGCTGCGGGCCTTGACCTCACCCTCGATCGTCACGACGCTTTCGACACGCAGACCTTCCAGCAAGGCGAGCGCAGCGCTATCGCTGTCGGCCACGATTTGGGTGATGCCATAGTGATCGCGCAGATCGACAAACAGCACGCCGCCATGGTCGCGCTTGCGGTGCACCCAGCCCGAAAGGCGCACGCTCTGCCCGACATGCGCCAGTGCCAGCGCGCCGCAGGTGTGGGAACGATAAGGATGCATGAGCCAGCTTCCAATTGGGCTGGCAAAAGCGCCAGCATTCGGGCAGGGAATGTTCGCGGCCAAGAGGCGATGGCCGCGAATTTGTCAAGCCGCAGACCCCGGACGGGGTCACCACCCGCGCCGAAGAACCGTCCTGCAGTTTGCCCCGGCGCCCATACAGAAAAGCACGATGAAGATACATCCGCTGATCACGACGACCGAGGCCCTTGCCGATCTGTGCGAGCGCCTGGCGAAGGCCGATTTCATCACGGTCGACACCGAATTCATGCGCGAGAACACGTATTGGCCGGAATTGTGCCTGGTGCAGATCGCCGATGACAAGGAAGCAGCCGCCATCGATCCGCTGGCGCCCGGACTCGATCTGGGCCCCCTGCTCGATCTGCTGGTCGACAATGAGGACGTGCTCAAGGTGTTCCACGCCGGCGGGCAGGATGTGGAAATCATCTACAATCTTTCGGGCAAGACTCCGCACCCCATCTTCGATACGCAAATCGCGATGATGGCAATCAGCCAGTCCGAGCAGATCGGCTATTCGAATCTCGTCGAAAGCTGGCTGGGCTTCACGGTCGACAAGGGCGCGCGCTTTACCGACTGGTCCCGCCGCCCGCTGACCGAGCGGCAGATCGAATATGCCATCGGCGATGTGACTCATCTTTCCAAGATTTTCCCCCGGATGCTCAAGCGCCTGATCAAGACCGGGCGCGGCGAGTGGCTTGATGCCGAGATGGAAAAACTGGCCGATCCCGAGAATTACCGTTCGGATCCTCAGGCCGTTTGGCAAAAGATTCGCGCGCCCAGCCGCAACCCCGCCGTACTCGGGCGGTTGAAGGCCATCGCCGCCTGGCGCGAGGTCGAGGCGATGGACAAGAACATCCCGCGCGGGCGGATCATGCGCGATGAAACGCTGGCCGATATCGCCAGCCACCCCCCGCGCGAACAGCACGAACTGGCCAAAGTGCGCGGGCTCTCTGCCGGCTGGAAGGACAATGATATCGGCCGCCGCCTGATGCAGGCGATTGCAGATGCCGCCCCCCTCACCGATGCCGAACTGCCCCCGCGCGCGCCGCGCGGCGCGCCGCTGGGCAAGGAAGGCGCGTTGGTGGCTGATCTGCTCAAGCTGCTCCTCAAGATTCGCAGCCGCGAGATTGATATTGCCGCCAGATTGCTGGCGCGCAGCGATGATCTGGAAGCGCTGGCAGCCGGGCAACGCAAGGGATTGCCGATCCTTGAAGGCTGGCGGTTCGAGCAGTTTGGCCGCGATGCGCTCGAACTGGTAGAGGGCAAGCTGGCCTTCGCCGTGGTCAAGGGCCGGCTCAAGATGGCGCATATCGACGATATCGCCGGAAACAGCGACGACGCGCCTCTGCCCGAGGTCGATGACGAGGACGGCTTCTCGCCGCCTGATGCCGGTGATTATGATGCCGACGTCGAACCCGATCCAGAAGCGGGGCCAAAAGCCGAGGCCGAAACCGGAGCAGACTGAGCCAGGCCATGACCACCTACCTCCCCACGCTCAAGCAGTTGCAATATCTTGTGGCGCTGCACGAGCATGGCCACTTCGGCCGCGCGGCAGAGGCCTGCTTCGTTTCGCAATCGACGCTTTCGGCAGGCCTGCGCGAACTGGAAACGCTGCTCGGGGTCACGCTGGTGGAGCGCACGCGCCGCGT
>JAIXYF010000286.1 GCA_027490345.1 Novosphingobium sp. | reverse complement strand
TGTCTACAATCACAACCTCGAGACCGTGCCCCGGCTCTATCCCACGATCCGCCCGGGCGCGCGCTATTATGCCTCTCTGCGGCTGCTCGAAGAAGTAAAGCACCACGATCCGCGCGTGTTCACCAAATCCGGCGTTATGCTCGGGCTGGGTGAGGCGCGGCTCGAGGTGCATCAGGTGATGGACGACATGCGCTGCGCCGGGATCGATTTCCTGACCATGGGGCAATACCTTCAGCCCACGCCCAAACACGCGCCAGTGATCGATTTCGTGACCCCGCAGGCTTTTGCCGCCTATGGGGCGATTGCGCGGGCCAAGGGCTTTCTCCAGGTCGCCGCCACCCCGCTCACGCGCTCCAGCTATCACGCCGGAGAAGACTTTGCCGAAATGCGCGCCGCGCGCGAAGCGCAGCTGGCCAAGGCCGCCGGGAAGGCCTGATCGCCCATGCCCGTGATCAATCAGCAGCGGCACCTCGCGTGGTCGGCGCAGGAGATGTACGACCTTGTGGCGGACGTGAAGCGCTACCCGGAGTTTCTGCCCTGGGTTGTCGCCACGCGCATCAAGTCTGACAGCGAGAGCGAGATGGTGGCCGACATGATGGTGGGCTTTTCCGCGCTGCGCGAGAAGTTCACCTCACGCGTGCTCAAGGACCGCCCGCGCCGCATCGCGGTCGAGTATCTCGATGGGCCGCTCAAGCGCTTGTCCAACACCTGGGCCTTTGCAGACGCCGAGGATGGCGGCTGCGTGATCGACTTCAACGTCGATTTCACGTTCCGCAGTGCAATTTTCGAAGCGCTGGCCGGGCAATACCTTGACCGCGCGTTCCGCAAGATGGTCGCCGCGTTCGAAACGCGCGCCGAAAAACTTTACGGCAGCAGAAGTTCGAGCGCGACCACGGCGGCCTGAAGCCGCACCTCGGCGCGGGTCTTGGCCGTCTCGAACACTTTGAGTTCGGCCACAACTGCTTCAGGATCCTCGCCGCGCTCGGCCCGCGCAAAGACCACGGTGCCCACCGGCTTTTGCTCGCTGCCGCCATCCGGCCCGGCAATTCCGGTGATCGCCACGGCCACATCGGCGCGCGAATGCTTCAGCGCGCCTTGGGCCATCGACCAGGCTACCGCGACCGACACTGCGCCGAACGTGTCAATCAGATCGGCTGAAACGCCCAGCATGTCTTGCTTGGCTTCGTTCGAATACGTCACGAAGCCGCGCTCGACCACGGCCGAAGACCCTGCGATTTCGGTCAACGCCGCGGCCACGAGCCCGCCGGTGCAGCTTTCGGCAAGGGCGACCATGCGGCCCGCCGCCTTGTTTTGCGCAATCACCCGCGCGGCCAGCGCCGTGAGTTCAGGGGGGAGCAGGGTGTCCATCGCTCAGGCTGCCGGGCAGATCGGCAGATCGGATTTCTTCGAGGCACCCACCGCGCCGCGCACTTTGGGCTTGTCGGCCAGCACGAGGATGAAGGTCACGATTTCGGCGGTGTTTTCGGGCGGGAGGGGCGAGAGCAGCCGGGCCGCGCGCTCGATTGACTTGCACTGGCCGGGCTTGATCCCCTTGGTGACCATGGCCGCGACCATGCCTTCGGCAAACGGCTGCAGCGCCTCATCCGAAAGGGTGGCAACCAGATCCTTCATCTTGACGTCACTGCCGCCCAGCTTGAACAGGGCCGCCTTGGCCTCTGGCCACGCGGCACCCTTGCGCGCGGCATAGCGCTGCACCAGCCCCGGGCCTTGTGTCGCGAAATAGCCCTGCGGCGAGAGCGTGGGGCGGCAGGTCTTCATCGTGGAGTCCATCACAACCGGGAGCGCATAGGTTACGAGGCTCGTCACCTCGCGCTCGCTTAGGCATTCCGGCCCCTGCGCGGCAGCCACTTCGGCCAGACCAAGCGAGGCCACCGCCGCTCCAGAAACCATGCTTCGAATCAGCGACATGTCCCAGCGCTCCTTCAAGCTTTCGCGAAAACCGTGGCCACCGCCTGCGCGGCAATTCCTTCACCGCGCCCGGTAAAACCGAGCCGTTCGGTCGTCGTCGCCTTCACGCTCACGGCAGCGATGTCAATCGCCAGAATCGCCGCGAGCCGTGCCCGCATCGCCGCCTTGTGCGGGCCGATACGCGGGGCTTCGCAGATGATCGTGACATCCACATTGCCGATGGCATAGCCTGCGGCGGCCACCAGCGTGGCGGCATGGGCGAGGAACTGGTCGGACGAGGCCCCGCGCCACTGCGGATCAGACGGCGGGAAGTGATCGCCGATATCCCCGGCGGCCACCGCGCCCAGCAGCGCATCGACCAGTGCATGAATGGCGACATCGGCATCGGAATGCCCGGCAAGCCCTTTGGAATGCTCGATTCTCACCCCGCAGAGCCACAGCTCCTCACCCTCTGCGAGACGGTGAACATCATAGCCCAGCCCCGTGCGCATCATCGCCGCGCTCATCGCTTCATCCTTCAGATCGTCTGCAAACGTCACTTTTTTCAGCCGCTCGTCGCCCAGCACCAGCGCCACGGCAAGGCCTGCCGCTTCGGCCACGGCGGCATCATCGCCCGCATCGGCGGCGCCGTTCCATGCGCGGTGGGCCGCAAGGATCGCATGGAACCGGAAGGCCTGCGGGGTCTGCACACGGTAGAGCCCGTCGCGCTCGACAAAGGCACCGCGCAGGCCATCGGCCCCGCGCACCACGCTGTCGACAACGGGCAGCACCGGAATCGCGCTGGGCCTCGATTCAAGCGCCGCCACCAGCGCCGCGATCACGCCTTGCGGCAGATCGGGCCGCGCCGCATCGTGGATCAGCACGCAGGCAGGCGCGTCGGCCTCCAGCGCCTCAAGCCCCGCGCGCACTGATCCCTGCCGGCTCGCCGCGCCATGGACGAAGCGCACGCCCGCTACGCCAGCCAGCGCTTCCATCGCCGCTGTTTCCCAATCCGCCGGGATCACGACCACGATCGGCGCCACACCGGCTTTGGCCAGCGCTGTTACCGAATGGCGCACGAGCGGCTTGCCCCGCCACAGCGCGAACTGCTTGGGCACAGTGCCGCCCGCGCGCAAGCCTTTCCCGGCGGCGACGACGACAGCGGCAACAGGGGCGGCAATCGAAGCGGATGGAGGCGCGATCATGCATCGCCTCTTACAGTCCTTGCCGCAAACCGCGCAATCGACTAAGCGCATGCCTCTTTTTTAGGCATACTTGCGATGACCGAACGTCCCGTCCCACCCAGCCTTGCGCCGATCATGGTCGGCCCCGTGCGCATTGCGCAGCCCGTGGTGCTCGCACCGATGACGGGCGTGTCCGATCTGCCGTTCCGCACGATGGTGCGCCGCTTCGGTTCGGGCCTCAACGTGACCGAAATGATCGCCAGCCCCGCCGCGATCCGCGAGACGCGCCAGTCGATCCAGAAGGCGGCGTGGCACCCCACCGAAGAGCCGGTCTCGATGCAGCTCATGGGCAATGAGCCTGCGCAGATGGCCGAAGCGGCGCGCATTTCCGAAGCCAAGGGCGCCGCGATCATCGATATCAACATGGGTTGCCCGGTGCGCAAGATCGTCAGCGGCGATTGCGGCTCGGCGCTCATGCGCGACATTCCGCTGGCCACCGCGCTGATCGAGGCGACAGTCAAAGCGGTGAAAGTGCCGGTCACGGTCAAGATGCGCATGGGCTGGTGCCATGATAGCCTGAATGCCCCGGAACTGGCGCGGATTGCGCAGGATCTGGGGGCGCAGATGATCACTGTGCATGGACGCACGCGCAACCAGATGTACAAGGGCTCGGCCGATTGGGCCTTCGTGCGCCGGGTGAAGGAGGCGGTTTCGATCCCGGTCATCGTCAACGGCGATATCTGCGGGATCGATGATGCTGCCACGGCGATTGCGCAAAGCGGGGCGGACGGCCTGATGATCGGGCGCGGGGCCTATGGCAAGCCGTGGCTGCTCGGCCAGGTGATGCACTGGCTCGATACCGGCGAAGAGCGCGCCGAGCCCGGCATTGCCGAGCAATATGCCCTGATAACAGAACACTACCACGCGATGCTGGAGCATTATGGTCTGGTGACCGGGGTCAATATGGCGCGCAAGCACCTGGGCTGGTATACCAAGGGTCTGCCCGGATCGGCCGAGTTTCGCAACCGTGTGAACTTCATCGAGGATCACGAGGCCGTCTTGGCTGCGCTGGCCGAATTCTATGCCCGCGCGATGGCTGCACCGGTCAGCCGCGCTGCGGCCTGACGCGGCATGAGCGGCCCGGCAGACTGGCGCAAGGGCGGTGAAAACGCGCGCCCGGATGCCAAGCGCATCGTGGCCAGCCTGCCGCTTGCCCTCATCACTCTCGCGCCCGATCTTGGCATTGCCGCGGTCAATCCCGCGGCCGAACAGCTCGCGGGGCAGGGGGCGCGCCGCCTGATTGGCAGGCCGGTGGACGATGTGTTCGCCTTTGACGAACCGCTGATCCTGCGCCGCTTGGCCGAAGGCGAGGCGCAGCTCTTTGCGCGCGATTCGCTGGTGCGGATCCTTGGCGCGCCGGCCCGCCGTATTGACGTCATGACCGCGCCGATTGCCTATGCGCCGGGTTGGCAGCTCCTCGCGCTGGGCGAAGCGGTGGGGGTAGAGGCGCTTTCGGGCGATGGCGGCGGGGCCGGTGCAGGCGAGGGGACACCGCTGCGCGCGCCCGAAGTGCTGGCGCACGAGATCAAGAACCCGCTTGCGGGCATTCGCGGCGCTGCGCAGCTCTTGGGACGCAAGCTGGGCGATAGCGACCGCGCGCTGACCGAACTGATCACCGGCGAGGTCGACCGCATTGCCAAGCTGGTTGATCAGATGCAGTCGCTGTCCCGACGTGGGCGTGAGCCGGATGCCCCCTGCAACCTTCACGAAGCGGTGCGCCGCGCGCAGGCCGTGGTGGCGGCCGGGCATGGCGGTTTCGTGGTGGAAGAGGAGTTTGATCCCTCGCTCCCCCCAATCATGGCCAATCCCGATGCGCTGGTGCAGGTTCTGCTCAACTTGTTCACCAATGCGCGCGAGGCGTGCGAGGCGGCGCGCGAGCCGCGCATTGCGGTGCGCACGCGCTTTGCCAGCGGCATCCAGCTGAACCCCGGCCCGGGCGGCAAGCCCCTGCGCCTGCCCATCGAACTGCGCGTGAGCGACAACGGCCCCGGGATCGATCCGGCCTTGCGCGATCACATCTTCGATCCATTCGTGACCGGCAAGAAGAACGGGCAGGGCCTCGGCCTCGCGCTCGTGCAGAAGCTGGTGCGCGAGATGAACGGCCGCGTGACGCATGACCGCGACGAAGTGCGCGGCTGGACTCACTTCCGCCTGCATCTGCCCGTCGCGGGAAGCGCCAGACCATGAAAAGCGCCATTCTCCTTGTCGAGGACGATGCCTCTATTGCGCTCGTCATCACCGCCGCGCTTGAGGCGGAGGGTTATTCTGTCACGCATTGCACCTCGATTGCAGAACGCGACCGGGCTCTGTGCGAAAGCCGCTTCGGCCTGATGCTCACCGATGTCGTGCTCACCGATGGCGACGGGATGGAGACGCTGGGCCGTGTGCGCGAAGCTGCGCCGGACATGCCGGTCATCATCCTCTCGGCGCAGAACACGCTCGATACCGCGGTGCGCGCCAGCGATACCGGGGCGTTTGAATATTTCCCCAAGCCCTTCGATCTCGACGAGCTTGTGCGCACAGTGCGCCAGGCCATCGGCTCGGGCGAAAGTGCGGCGCTCGATGATACTACCGAGGATGTCGCGCCCGGCCTGCCGCTGGTTGGCCGCAGCCCGGCGATGCAGACAGTCTACCGGATGATCACGCGGGTGCTGCGCAATGATCTGACGGTGCTGATCCTGGGCGAATCCGGCACGGGCAAGGAACTGGTAGCCGAGGCGATCCACCAGCTTGGCAAGCGCAGCGCCGGGCCGTTCATTGCGGTCAATACTGCTGCCATTCCTGGCGATCTCATCGAAAGCGAACTGTTCGGCCACGAAAAGGGCGCCTTCACCGGAGCGGCCCAGCGCCGGATCGGCAAGTTCGAACAGGCGAAGGGCGGCACGCTGTTTCTCGACGAGATCGGGGACATGCCGCTGGAAGCGCAGACCCGCCTGCTGCGCGCGCTGCAATCGGGGCGCATCCGCCGGGTGGGCGGCACTGAGGAAATCACGCTCGATTGCCGGATTGTGGCGGCAACCAACCGCGATCTGGTGCCGATGATTGCCGCCGGCAGTTTCCGCGAGGATCTTTATTACCGCCTTGCCGTGGTGCCCATCGAACTGCCGCCCTTGCGCGAAAGGGCTGACGATATCGAGGCACTGGCCCGCCATTTCCTGGTGCGCGCCGCCGCCGAAGGCCTGCCGCGCCGCCTGCTGGCTGCCGCAGGCGCTGCGCTGCTCGCGCGTCAGCCCTGGCGCGGCAATGTGCGCGAGCTTCGCAATTTCGTCTACCGGCTGGCGCTGCTGGCGCGCGACGAGGTGATCGACGCGGCCGCGATCGAGCCGCTGTTGGCGCAGGACCGCGCCCAGTTGCCGCCAGAGCTGGCGCTCCCAGCCCCTGCTGCCGATTTTGCCGAAGCCCTCGCCAACTGGCTGGCGCGTGAAACGCCGGCGGAAGGCCTGCTGTATAGCGCAGCGCTGGCCGCGTTCGAGCGGCCGCTGTTCCTGCACGCGCTGTCGGTCACGGGGGGCAATCAGGTGCGAGCGGCGCGCCTTCTCGGGCTGAACCGCAACACCTTGCGCAAGCGCCTGTCCGATCTGGCGATCGATCCGGAGGATGCCGTCGGGCACAGCTGAGCCCGGACAACAAGGGCCTGTCCCTGCCCTGGTGCCACAGATCCGCCGCCCGCCGGCCCAAATGGGCTGATTTGACTTGCATTCCTGCAACAGCAGTGTTGTATATCAGCAACGATGACACACGAGGAAAAACGCGGCATCCGGCGCTCGCCAAGGTGGTATCGCCGCCTGTTGGTGGCCATGCGCCGTGCCAATGTGTTTCTGCTGCTGGAAATGACCGCCACGCTCGCGCTCACGCTGATGATCACGGTCACGTGGCTCACGCTTTCGGCCAGCGGCAATGCCAACCAGCTGCTGCCTTCGCGCCTCACCGCCAGTCTGCTCATCGGCACGCTGGTGCCAGCCATGGCGCTGATCGTGCTGATCGGGCGCCGCCTTGCGCTGCGCCGTGCTGCCCGCAGCGTGCTTGGCAGCAGCGGGCGGCTGCACGTGCGGCTCGTCTGGCTGTTTTCGTTGATCGCGGCGATCCCGACGCTGCTGGTGGTGGTCTTCGCGTCCCTGCTGTTCCAGTCTGGCGTGGAGTTCTGGTTTTCAGACAGTTCGCGCGGCATGCTGGAAAACGCCAACAGCCTCGCGCGGGGCTATTATGCCGACAAGCTGCGCGATGTCGGCAACGAGAGCGTGGCGATGGCCGGGGACTTGCGCGATTATCTGGGGCAAGCGCCGATCACCAGCCAGGACTTCGCGGAGGGCTATTCGTGGCAGGTGATCAATCGCAAGCTCAACGAATCCGCGCTGATCGAACGCGGAGCGGATGGCACACTGCGCACGGCCGCAATTGTCGATCCGGCGCGGAGCGAAGAGCGCGAACGCGTGACGCCCGCCGAACTGGCGCGGATCGATGCGGGCGAGACGGTCGTCGTCAATGCCTCGGCGGCGCGGATCGAGGCCGTCACCCCGGTTGACCGTGCGCGCGGAATCTACCTCTATGTTGCACGCAATTCCGATGCGCTGGCGCTCAATCAGTGGCAACGGGCGCAAAGTGTGCTCAAGGCCTATGATTTCCTCACCCGCCGCGCGCGGGCGCTGCAGCTGCGTTTCAATATTGCGCTGCTGTTCATCAGCCTTGCCCTTGTCGGGCTGGCGGTCTGGGTTGCGCTGCGCTTTGCCGACCGGCAGGTGGCGCCGCTGATCGCGCTGGTTTCGGCCGCGCGCACAGTGGGTAGCGGCAATTTCGCGATGCGCGTGCAGGCCGGCAGCGGCACCGACGAAGTGGGCCTGCTCGCCCGCGCGTTCAACCGCATGACCGCCCAGCTTGATGCCCAGACGCAGGCGCTGGTCAGCGCCAATGCCCAGCTTGAAGTGCGGCGCGCATTCATCGAAGCCGTGCTCGAATCGATCACCGCCGGGATCGTCTCGATCGACCGCGAAGGCCGCATCCGGCTGACCAACAGTTCGGCGCAGGCGCTCATGCGCGGCAGCCCCGGCGATCAGGCCGTCACCGATCTGGTCGGAGCGCCGCTGGCCGAGGTTGCCCCGCAGCTTGCGCAGTTTGTTGCGGGCGGAGAGCGCAACGGCGTGGTCCACTATGCCAAGGGCGGCGATCTGCTCACGCTCGCGGTCAAGGTCACGGCAGACCGCAACGGGCATGTGATCACGTTCGAGGATATCACGCGCCAGCTGCTCGATCAGCGCCGCGCGGCTTGGTCCGATGTAGCGCGCCGCATCGCACATGAGATCAAGAACCCGCTCACCCCGATCCAGCTTGCCACCGAACGGCTGAAGCGCCGCTATCGCCGCCAGATCGAAACCGATCCCGAGCTGTTCGAGGAACTGACCGCCACGATCATTCGCCAGGTCGGCGATCTCAGGCAAATGGTCGACGAGTTTTCTTCGTTTGCGCGCCTGCCCAAGCCCGTGTTCCGTCCTGAAGACGCCAGCGATCTTGTGCGGCAATCGCTGTTCCTGCAGGAAGTGGCGCACAGCGACATAACTTTCACGTTCCGCAGCGAAGGCGAAGGCGACGGGCCTGTGCCGATCGAGGCCGATCGCCACCAGTTCGGCCAGGCGATGACCAATGTCCTCAAGAACGCGATCGAGGCCATCGAGCAGCGCGCGCGCGGGCAGGAAGACATCGCCTATCGCGGCCGCGTCGCTGTCAGCCTCGCCGCCGATCGCCAGTGTGTCACCGTGACCGTGGCCGACAACGGTATCGGCCTCCCGGCGGAACGGGAGCGCATTCTCGAACCCTATATGACCACGCGCGAGAAGGGCACCGGCCTTGGCCTCGCCATCGTCAACAAGATCGTGGAGGAGCATGGCGGCACCATGGCCTTCGCGGCCAATGACGAAGGCGGGACATCGGTGATCATGCGCATGGCCCGCAATCCCCTGGCAGCCGAACTGGTGGGCGATCCCGCCGCCGTTCCTGCCACCCCCTGAACCCGACCTGCAGGACGCTTTCCCCAATGGCACTCGACATCCTTATCGTTGACGACGAACGCGACATCCGCGAGCTCGTGGCCGGCGTGCTCAGCGACGAAGGCTATGGCTGCCGCACTGCGGCCGACAGCACGGCCGCGCTGGCAGCGGTTGATGAACGCCGCCCCAGCCTCGTCCTGCTCGATGTCTGGCTTCACGGCAGCCCGATGGACGGGCTTGAAGTGCTGGACGAGATCAAGAAGCGCGAACCCGAACTGCCGGTGATCATTTTCTCGGGCCACGGCAACATCGATACTGCCGTCTCGGCGATCAGCCGGGGGGCGATGGACTTTCTGGAGAAGCCGTTCGAGGCAGAGCGCCTGCTGCTGCTGGTCGAACGCGCCACCGCAACCGAACGCCTGCGCCGCGAGAATGCGCGGCTGCGCCAGGGCCTGTCGATGGCCGATGGTTTCACCGGCAATTCCAGCGCCATCAATGTCGTGCGCGCCACGCTCAAGCGCGTGGCCAACACCGGCAGCCGCCTGCTCATCACCGGCCCTGCCGGTTCGGGCAAGGAAGTGGCCGCGCGGCTGCTTCATTCGTGGAGCCCGCGCGCCGATCATGCTTTCGTCACCGTCAATTCTGCGCGCATCACGCCCGAACGCTTCGAACAGGAGCTGTTCGGCGAGGAAATCGACGGTAAGCTGGTGCGCGCCGGGCTTCTGGAAATGGCCGATGGTGGCACGCTGTTCCTTGATGAAGTGGCCGAAATGCCCGCATCGAGCCAGGCCCGCATCCTGCGTGTGC